>NZ_JARAVO010000312.1:0-9317 GCF_033792805.1 Streptomyces sp. PA03-1a | reverse complement strand
CCCCCGCCACCGGTCGCGGAGGAGCGCACCCCCGTGAGCCCGGTGAGGCTCTGGCTTCCGGTGGTCGTGCTGCTGGCGCTGGTCTTCTGCGTGGTCCAGGCGCTGCGCCCGCTGCCGGCGCCCACGCTGAAGCTGACCGCGGCGCCCTCCTACACCTTCGGCGGCGACGGACCGTCGCTGCCGTGGCCCGCCGAGGGCCAAGCGGTCCTGGAAGCCGAAGGGCTGGGCCGGATCGGTACGTTCGGCGTGCAGCGGCCGGTGCCGATCGCGAGCGTCGCGAAGGTGATGACGGCCTACGTCATCCTGCGCGACCACCCCATCGGGGACGACGGCGAGGGCAAGACCGTCGAGGTCGACCGCAAGGCCGAGGACCAGTTCGGCAGCGGGCAGACGGAGGGGGAGTCCGTCGTCAAGGTCACCGCAGGGCAGAAGCTCAGCGAGTACGAGGCGCTGGAGGCCGTCATGCTGCCCTCGGCCAACAACATCGCCCGCCTGCTGGCCCGTTGGGACGCGGGGACGGAGGAGGCGTTCGTGAGGAAGATGAACGCCACCGCCAGGGAACTCGGGATGGACGACACGACGTACACCGACCCGAGCGGCCTGGAGGCGACCACCGTCAGCACCGCGAGCGACCAGGTCAAGCTGGCGCACGCGGCGATGAAGGACGAGGTCTTCGCGGAACTCGCCGCCAAGGCCCGGTACACGGACCTGAACGGCGACGTCCAGAGGAACGTCAACCAGCTCGTCGGCTCCGGCGGCGTCGTCGGCATCAAGACCGGCAGCAGCACCAAGGCGGGCGGCAACCTCCTCTTCGCGGCGGTCCGTGAGTTCGGCGGCACGCAGCAGCTCGTCATCGGAGCGATGCTGGGGCAGCACAAGGCCGACATCCTCGACACGGTGCTGGGCCGCAGCAACACCCTGCTCCAGGCCGCGCTGGGCGCCCTCGCCTCGGACACGGTGGTCAGGAAGGGTGAGGTCGTCGGCTACGTGGACGACGGCCTCGGCGGCCGCACCGAGGTCATGGCGGCCGAGGACGTCCAGGCGATCGGCTGGAGCGGACTGAAGGTCCGCCTCTCCCTGCACGCCCCCGAGAAGGGCGTCCCGCACGCGGCGCCGGCCGGCGCCCCCCTCGGCACCCTCACCGTCGGGGACGACGACAGCGCCGTCAAGGTCCCCGTCGCCCTCGGCCGCCACCTGTCCTCGCCGTCGATCGGCTCGAAGCTCACCCGCCTCGGCTGACGCGGGTCGGCGATCCCCCCGCCCAGGGCGGGTACCCCGGATCCCTAGACGAGGTAGTCGGCGACCAGGTCCGCGAACTCCTGCTCGGTGAGCACCCTCGTGCCCAGTTCCTGGGCCTTGGCGAGCTTGGAGCCCGCGCCCTGGCCCGCGACGAGGATGGTGGTCTTCTTCGACACGCTGCCGGAGGAGGTGCCGCCGGCGTTGCTGACGAGCTCGTTCATCTCGTTGCGGTTCCTGCCGGCGAGGGGCCCGTTCATGCCGCCCGTGATGACGACGACCTGACCGTCCAGGGGTTTGGCCTCGCCTGGCGTGGCGGCGGCGGCCGGCGCCACGGGCTCGGTCATGGTGACGCCCGCGGCGACGAGCTTGTCGATGACGGGTCCCATGGCCGCGATGTGGGCCGCGATCTTGGGGGCGTTGGCCGCCGGGAGCTTGTGCACCGCGGCCAGGGCGTCGGCGTCGGCGGCGCGTATCGCGTCCATCGTGCCGAAGTGGCGGGCGATCTCCCGTGACAGCGTACGGCCGGTGCGGACGATGCCGAGCGCGCAGAACACCCGGTTGAGGGGCTTGGCCCTGGCCGCCTCGATCTGCGCCACCACGGTGTCGGCGCGCTTCTCGCTGCGGGTCGCGTCGACCAGTTGCCCACGTGTGAGGCCGAACAGGTCGGCCACGTCGGCGACCGCGCCGCCGTCGACGAGGGCCTCCAGGTAGGTGATGCCGAGACCGTCGATGTCCAGCTGGTCGCGGCCCACGGCGTACCGCAGCGCGGCGAGCAGCCCGCATCCGCCGCCAGTGCCGCCCGCGCACTCCCACCGTTCGCCGGAGGTGTCGATCTCGCCGCCGCACGTCGGGCACGACTCGGGGAACACCACGGGCGTCTCGTCGCCCGTGCGCAGTTCCACCACGGGTGCCTCGATGCGGGGGATGATGTCGCCGGCCTTCCACACCATGACGGTGTCGCCGATCATCATGCCGCTGTCGCGGATGAACTTCGGGTTGTGCAGCGTCGCGTACCTGACGACGCTGCCGTCGACCTCGACCGGCTCCAGCACGGCCCGCGGCGCGATGATGCCGGTGCGTCCGACGTTCCACTCCACCGCGAGGAGCTTCGACTGCCGTACGGCGGCGGCGAGTTTGTACGCCGTCGCCCAGTGCGGGTGGCGGGTGGCGAACCCGGCCTTCTCCTGCTCGGCGACCGCATCGGCCTTGATGACGACGCCGTCGATGCCGAACGGCAGCTCCGCGCGCAGCCCGGCGATCTCGTCGACGCGGCGCTGCACCTCCTCCACCGTGCTGCAGACGCGCGGCCCGGCCGGTGTCGCGGCCGTGGTCTGCACCCCGGCGGCGGCGACCGCCTCCATCATCTCCGTGTGCGTGTCAGCGGGCAGGCCGACCACGCCGTACGCGTAGAAGGTCGTCTCGATCACGTAGGGGCGGTCCTTGGCGCGCAGCGTCCCGGCCGTGCCGTTGCGCGGGTTGGAGAAGACCTTCGCCCCGTGGGCCGTGCGTATGGCGTTGGCCGCCGCGAACTGCTCCCGGGTGAGCAGGACTTCCCCGCGCACCTCGAAGGTGGCCGGTGAGTTCAGCTCCAGGGGCAGGCCCACGATCGACCCGATCGCATGGGAGACGTCCTCGCCGGTGGTGCCGTCGCCCCGGGTGACGAGCTGTGTCAGGCGCCCGTCCACGTACCGGGCGGCGACGGCCGCGCCGTCCAGCTTGGGCTCGGTGACGTAGCCGCCCTGAACCGGCGCGCCCAGCCGGCGGGCGACGGACGCGTCCCACTTCACCAGTTCCTCGGGGCTGAACACATTGTCGAGGGACAACATGGGAACGGTGTGGGCGACATCGCCCGCCGGGGCGGCGCCACCGCCCACCTTGCCCGTTGGGGAGTCCTCCCGGACGTCCTCGGGGTGGTCCAGCTCGTAGTCGCGGATGCGCCCGGCCAGCAGGTCGTACGCGGCGTCGTCGAGCGGGCTCGTCCCGTCGGCGTAGTAGGCGGCGCACGCCTGCAGGGCCGTGTCGACGGCGGAGCGGTAGTCCTCACGGGACATCAGCGGGGCAGCGATCACTGTCGTCATGTGCCGCATCTTGGTGCACGGGTCTGACAGTGAGCCGGTCAAGCGGCCCCGGGCGGGCCGGGCCCGTCAGCGGCTGCCGGCGGGCCACGGCTGCCCGTCCGGGCGCATGAGCGCGGGCCGGCCCGCCGCTACGAAGTCCCCGTACTCGTCCTGCACGATGCCTTGGTTGACCCAGCGCGACCGCAGCGCACCCGTGCGCTCCTCAGCGGTCACCAGCGCGGCCAGCGGATCGTCGGCGGTGCCGACGAGGCGGCCGAACGCCTCCTCCTCCGCTTCCGGGTCGAGCGGCGGAAACTCGACCAGGTCCATGAAGGTCGCGTGCCCGACGTCCTCGAGGTCGTGGACGTGGACCTCGTACACCGCTTTCGCCGGCCGGACCTCGACGACCCTGACGCCAGGGCGCTCGGGCGCACCGATCGGCCCGAGGAACTGTTCCACCGGACGGCCCCGTCTCAGGGCCCCGACAGCGAAGGACTCCGCCAAGTAGCGCACACGCGCATCGTACGGTGCTCAGGCGGGCTCCTTGCCGATGCCGCCGGACGCCTTGCACAGCAGCCGGGCGGCCCCGTCGGCGAGTTCGCGGACGACGTCGAGGGCCGACTCGATGCGGGAGACCGTGCCGACCGCCTCGCCCGCGTAGAGGGCCATCGCGTCCAGATGCCCGGTCGTGGTCCGGAGCGGGCAGAACGGGCTGGACGCCGGGACGGGTACGGGCACGCCGCCCAGTACCGCCTCGCCGGCGATGTCGGTGTCCAGGGCGCGTGCGCGCTCGACGCACTCCGACAGGACGCGGTGCGGCGCGTCCGGCCATCCGGTCGAGAACTGCGTCGTCAGCACGGTGTCGCCGGCACCCGCCCTGATCAGGGCCTCCTTGTACCGCGGGTGCGCATCGGACTCGTGCGTGGCGACGAACCGCGTGCCGATACGGGCCGCGTGCGCCCCGGCGGCCAGCACCGCGGCGAGGGACCGCGCGGCGCCGATGCCGCCCGCCGCGACGACGGGGACGTCGACCGCGTCGAGCACCTCGTCGAGGAGCGGGAGCAGGGGCCGTACCCCGCGCACGTGACCGCCCGCCTCCCTGCCCTGGACGACGACGAAGTCGCACCCGGCGTCGGCCGCGGCCCGGGCCTCCTCGACCGAACCCACCTGCCAGGCGGCCAGCGCCCCGCCGCGCTTGGCACGGGTGACCAGGCGGGGGACGGGATCCGCGTAGAAGAACTCGACGACCGGCATCCGCTCCGCGGCGACGTCGACGCACGCCTCGTCCTCGAGCAGCGGCAGGATGAAGTTGACCCCCACAGGGCGGGAGGTGCGCCGCCGTACCGCGTCGAGCAGGTCGGTGAGCACGGGCGGTGGCACCATCGGGTAGCCCACCATGCCGAGCGCCCCTGCCGCGGACACCGCGTCGGCGAGGTCCAGCCCGCTCACCCAGCCCATGCCGGCCAGCTGGATCGGCACGTCGCAGCCGACGAGGTCGGTGAACGGGGTGCGCAGCGGGATGGGTACGGTCGCCATGTGCTGATGCAAGCGCCCGCCGTCGCGCTGTCGCCGCTGCGACGCGTCACGCGGGCGGAGCGTCACCCCGACGGCCGATGCCCTGCCTCGACGGGGTGACGCCGGATGAAGTCGAGGACGGTCCACGCGACGAGGGAGGGGTCCTCCAGGGGCATCGCGTGGCTGACGCCCGGGAGCGTCACCTGCCGGGCCCGGGCGAGCCGTCCGGCCAGCGCGCGGTTCCGAGCCCGGTAGGGGCTGTTGAGGCGCTCCCCCTCGCCGCCCGCCACCAGGAGCACCGGCTGCGGCAGGCCGTCGAGGCCGGCGGCGTCGGCGTCCCACGCGGCGAACGCCGCGCGCTCGTGGTCGAAGAAGTACCTGCCGCTGAGCACCGACCTCCTGAAGCCCTCCGTGCCGAGCGCACGGGTCATGACGCCCAGGTAGCCGGGGGCGCACACGCTCCCCGGGAAGAAGCCGTAGGCCCGCGCCAGGTCGCCCTCCTCCGCGGCGGCGACGGCCCGGCGCATGGCGTCGCTCTCCGGCTCGTCGGGGGCGTACGGGAACGCCGGTTCCAGCAGCACCATCGACCAGACGAGCTCCGGGTACGCGGCGGCCAGTTGCAGGGTGATGGTGCCGCCGGTCGAGTGGCCGACCACGTGCGCCTGCCCGATCCCCCGGGCGTGGAGCACCTCCGCGAGGTGCCGGGCGTGGTCGGTGACGCCCAGCCGGCCGCTCAGGTCCCGGCTCCGGCCGTACCCGGCGCGATGGGTGCGTACGACCCGCAAGCCGGGGAGCAGCCCGGCGAGCGGTGCGAACCAGTCGGCGCCGAAGGAGGCGTGGACGAGCAGTACCGCCTCGCCGTCCCCCTCGTCCCAGAAGGCGATGTCGGCGTCCGGTGTCACGATGTGCTGCTCCGCTCGCATGGGCATTCGCCTCGGAGTGGGTGCCGTCCGTGCTGGTATGTGGTGGTTTGTGCAACTTCACGCGAGGCGATGCTGTTCCCGGCGGGGTGATTCCCCGTGCCGGTCACCCTGTGGATCGGCCGCTTCGCGGTGAGTGCCGTGCTCGCAGGGTGCCGGGCAGCCGTGACGTCGCCGTGCGCTCCGGTCACCCGATGCGATGCTGGACAGCGTGGGTCATCACCGGTGGAGATGACCGCCCGGTTCGGGCCACGGGAAAGGGACGGCGGCGGTTCGCATGGACCTACGGCAGATGGAAGTGGTGGTCGCGGTCGCCGAGGAGGGCGGGTTCACGGCGGCGGCGCAGCGGCTGCACGTGGTGCAGTCCGCGGTGTCCGGCACGGTGCGGGCGCTGGAGAAGGAACTGGGCAGCGCCTTGTTCGACCGGACCACGCACCGCGTGTCGCTGACCCCGGCGGGGGAGGCGTTCGTGCCCGCCGCCCGTGCGGCGCTCCGCGCGGCCGAGGAGGCGCGAGCGGTGGTCGACGCCGTACGGGGTGAGGTGCGCGGACGCGTGACGGTCGCCATCATGCAGGGCGTCTGGGCCGGCCTGCACCGCGCCCTGGCGGGGCTGCGCGCGGAGCACCCCGGGGTGAGCGTACGTCTGCAGCAGGCACCGGTGGCCAACGTCCGGCAGGCGCTGAGCGAGGGCACGGTGGACCTCGGCGTGGTGGCGCTCGACCGGCAGCAGCAACGGGGGCTGGTGACCCGTCTGCTGTCGCGCGAGGAGATGCTGCTGGTGTCCTCGCCGACGCGTGCCTTCGCCGAGGAGGACCTGGTGCGCCTCGACGAGATCTCCGGCATGCCCTTCGTGGACTTCCTGCCCGGCTGGGCCATTCGCTACTCGGTGGACCGGGCCTTCCGGGCCGCCGCCGTGGAGCGGTCCACGGTGTTCGAGGTGAACGACATCGTGGCGGCGTCCGAGCTGGTCCGGCACGACCTCGGGGTGTGCATCATGCCGGCGTCGATCGCGGCCCGGTTCCCGGACCTCTCCGTACGCCGGTTCGTGCAGCACGCCCCCGCCTGGAAGGTCATGGTGGTCCGCCGCCGGGGGGACATGTCGCCCGCGGTCGAGGCGCTGCTGCGGCACATCACCCCCCGGACGGCGGCGGAGACGACGGGATGAGCACGGTGGGGCCCGCCGACCAGGGGCGTCACCGGATCACGGCCGGCGCGTCCGTGGCCGCGGTGTCCTTGCGGGCGGGGCGGCGCTCCGTCGCCCAGTAGGCGAGGGAGACCAGCGGCAGGGCGGCACCGAGGACGCTCACCGCCGTCCGGCCGCCGGCGTGGTAGGCGAGCGACCCGAGCCGGGAGCCGAGTGCGCCACCCGCGAAGAAGGGCGCCATGAAGGCGCTGTTGAGCCGTGACCGGGCGCCCGCGTCGAGCTGAATCATGATGCCGGTCATCTCGAACAGAGATGGTGGCGAGTGCAGGCCGACCCGGTGGGCCACTGAACGGGTGCGAGGCCGTGTCGTCAAATTGCCGCCTGCCCCGCGACGCTCCCCCAGCCGGCGCTGGGAGGTGCCCCCAGGCACGGCACTCCCCCAGCCTTCGGCCCGGGGGAGTTGTCGAATCGTCCGAGTAGCCCACTACGAGGACGACTCTCCGCCTTGCGATGCACCGCACCTGGGGGCACCCCCAGCGGAGCTGAGGGAGCTCCTTTGACGACACGACCTAGTGCCACAACTGCCGGGAGCCGATTGATTCCGCTGCCTCGTGCGCGGTGAGGGCGAGCCGCCCTCCGTCGTGCACCTCGGTGACGCCGACCAGGAGCGTGCCGTTCGCGTCGAGGCGCAGGGTGAAGACCGGGTCGAGGGCCATCAGGAAGTCGAACCCCTCCTTCTCGTCCCCCGAGGGAGGGCCGGCGAGTGTCGCCCGGCAGGTCCAGGTGGAGCCGGCGACCTCGATCTCGACGTGCACCTCGAACGAGCCCAGGCACGTCGACCGGTTGGCCCACCACTCGAGCGTCGCCGCCCCCGCGTAGCTGTCCACGGTCCGAGTATCCAGCCTTGGTGCTTCGTGACGGTCCGTCGGTCGTCAGGGAACCGGAACGCGCTCTACCGGCGGACCGCCGAGATCAGTCCGCCGGGCCGTTCCTCGCCCTGCGGCGGGGTGCCGATCGGGCGGCCGTAGGCGGCAGCGCGCTCGCGCAGGGTGTGGCTGCCGGCCTCCCAGCCGTGCCCGGCCAGCCAGCCCACCGGGTCGTCGGGCATCTCCGAGACCCACATGGACGCCGCCGATCCCGGCACGGCGTCCGCGCCGAAGCGCTCGATCACGCCGCGCGAGCCCAAGGTCAGCCCCATCCGACTGCCTGGCGCCGACCGCGCGCTGATCCGGGCCAGCAGCAGCTCCACCGCGTCCTCGGGCAGATAGATCAGCAGTCCCTCGGCGATCCACACGGTCGGCAGGGCCGGGTCGTGCCCTGCGGCGGCCAGCGCACCCGGCCAGTCCTCACGCAGATCCACCGCGACGGTGATCCGCTCGCAGCGTGCGACGGCCCGCTCCTGGCGCAGCACCGAAGCCTTGAAGTCCAGTGGCGCGGCGGTGTCGACCTCGAACAGCCGGGTGCCCTCGGGCCAGTCCATCCGGAAGGCCCGGCTGTCCATGCCGGCGCCGAGCAGCACGACCTGCCGGACCCCGGACGCGGAGGCCTGCTGCAACAGGTCGTCGAGGAACTTCGTCCTGATGACGATGGAGAACGACACGGCCAGCCGGCGGCGTCGCGCGGTCTCGTCACCGGGCGGTGGCGAGGAGGGCCACAGGCCGCCGGCGGTGGCGAAGGCCTGTGCCAGTGGGTCCCGGAACAGCGCGTTCTCCCGTTCGGTCTCCAGCGCGCGCACCCTGGCCACCCCCACAGCCGTGGCCCACACTCCCGACGGCTGGACCCGCTCCTGCTCATCAGTCACCGCGCCAGCCTAATCACCGCGGTCCAGGGCCGGTGGCGGGGGCTGATCGCGTACGGGCAGCCCACCTCGTGAAAGCTCGAGGCTAGGATCGGCCTGCCACGCGGACCGAGGACAGGTGGGGATGGGACATGGCCGGCCGGGTCACGGCGGTGAGCCGCCACGCGACGTACGCCTTCAGCAAGCCCAACCGTGACTCCGTCACGCTGCTCGCCGGGCTCGGCGTCGAAGGGGACGTCCACGCGGGCGAGACGATCCGCCACCAGTTCCGGATGACCTACGAGCCCGACCTGCCGAACCTGCGCCAGGTCCACCTGATGCACGAGGAACTCTTCGACGAGCTCGCGCTCAAGGGCTTCGGCATCTCGGCCGGCCGGCTCGGCGAGAACATCACCACCCGCGGCGTGGACCTGCTGGGCCTGCCCACCGGCACCCTGCTGCACCTCGGCGACGAGGCCGTGGTGGAGGTGACGGGGCTGCGCAACCCCTGCTCGAAGATCAACGACTTCCGCAAGGGCCTGCTCGGCGAGATGTTCGCCCTGGACCCGGTGTCGGGGGAGTTCACCTTCAAGTCCGGCGTCATGGGCGTGGTCCTCCGCGGCGGAGTCGTCCGCCCCCAGGACCCCGTCGAGGCCGAACTCCCG
>NZ_JARAVO010000311.1:0-9359 GCF_033792805.1 Streptomyces sp. PA03-1a | reverse complement strand
CCGTACCCGCCCTCCCCCGCCGACCGCACCGCGTCCAGCGCCGACGCCGGCGGCAGCCAGCGCAGCACCGAGGTGAGGGCGCCGACCCGCTCCAGGCCGTGCCCGGAGGTGAGCGCGTTGGCGCCCAGGCTGACCAACTGGGCGCCCACCGCGACCAGCAGGCCGCTGAGCACCGCCAGGTCGCGTCCCTTGCGGCTGGTCAGCAACCGGGTGTTGGCCGCGGCGACGGCCCGCGACAGGGCCACGCACAGCAGCACGGTGAGCGGCACCGCGATCACCGCCGCCACCGCCGAGGCGGCGCCCGCCACGACGGACACCGCCGCGCCGGCCACCACCAGAAGGGTGAGCAGCGGCCCGACGCCGACCAGCGAGGACACCAGGAGCGCCCGGATCAGCGGCCGCGGCCGCAGTGGCAGCATCGCCAGCCGGGTCGGGTCGAGGGTGTCGTCGCCGCCGAAGACGAACAACGGCATGGCGGCCCAGCCGACCCCGAGCACGACCGCCACGCCGATGGCCGCCGAGGGCGCGTAGTCGTTCCCGCGCAGGGCGACCAGCCCCACGCCCAGGCCCAGCGCGTAGAGCAGGGACACCAGGCTGCCGATGATCCAGCCGACCCGGCGACCCGTCGACTGCCGCAACCCGTTGCGGAGGACCGACAGCTTGAGCCGTACGAAGGTGCCCGTCACGACCGGCTCGCCCCGGCCGGATCGTGGCCCAGTCGCACAGGCTCTCCACCAGCTCCATGACGTGCGAGGAGAAGACGACGGTCGCCCCGGAGCCGGTGTAGCGCTCCAGCACCCCGCGGATGACCTGGGCGGAGACGGGGTCGACCCCCTCGAAGGGCTCGTCCAGGAAGAGCACTTCGGGATTGTGCAGCAGTGCCGCGGCCAGGCCGATCTTCTTGCGCATACCCGTCGAGTAGTCCACGACGAGCTTGTTGGCGGCGCCGGCCAGGTCGAGGACATCGAGCAGCTGGGCGGCCCGGCGGTCGGTCTCCGCACCCGGGATGCCGCGCAGCCGGCCCGTGTACGCCAGCAGTTCGCGGCCGGTGAGCCGCTCGAAGAGCCGCAGCCCCTCGGGCAGGACGCCGATGCGGGACTTCACGGCGACCGGGTCGCGCCAGACGTCGGCACCGCCGACCTCGATGAGGCCGTCGTCGGGCCGCAGCAGGCCCGTCACCATCGACAGGGTCGTGGTCTTGCCCGCGCCGTTGGGTCCGACGATCCCCACGAAGTGCCCGGCGGGCAGGGTCAGATCGATCCCGGCGACGGCGATCTGCTGCCCGAAGCGTTTCCATAGTCCATGGACGCGTACGGCGGGCGCGACGGATGCATTCGGCATCCGCCCAGCCTATGACGACGGGGGTGGGGCCCGGCTAGCGTCCGCAGGCGTAGGCGAGGGGGGAGATCAGTTCCTCGGTGTCCGGCAGCCACCGGTTGAGGGCCGTGGGCCGGCGCACCCACTGGACGACGCCGCCCGTGCCGAGCCGCGTGGGCGGGGCCGGGACCCAGTCGCCGTCGCCGCGCACCACCAGGTCGAGCGAGGAGGGCGCCCAGCCGAGCCGGCGCAGCAGGTCCGGCGCCTTCGCGCCGGCTCCGGGCAGTACGAAGAAGATCATCCGGCGGGACGGGGTCCCGAGCACCGGGCCAAGCGGCAGTTCCATGCGCTCCATGCGGGCCAGCGCGAGGCAACCGGCGTCCTCCGGGACGTCGATGGCGTCGAAGGTTCGTCCGGTGGGGAGCAGGACCGAGGCATGGGGCTGCCGCAGCCACATCCTGCGTACCGTGGCTCCGCTCCCGCTCGCCTCACCGACCCAGCCGGGCCCGGTCGGGTGCGCCCCGGGCGCCGGGCAGGCGGTGTCGCCGCAGGAACAGCGCGGGGTGCGCGGACCGCCGCGGCCGGCGGCGGCGTCCTCGACGAGCCAGGCACCGGGCAGCACGTCCCAGTGCCGCTCCTCCGCGTACCCGACGGCGGCTTCGAGGAGTTGGCCGGCGATCCGCGGCGGGGCTGCGATGGTGTGTTCCACGGTGTCTTCCACGACCTTCACAACTGCGCTGCCCAGCGCGGGTTACGGGCGGTGACGTCCCGGCCTCGCGGCTCATGGCGGGCGCACGGGAGCACTGGTGGGGGCGCGCGGTAGGGGGAGGTCCGACATCCGGGTAGTCACCCTTGGGTGTGTAGGCATGCATCCCACCGCAAATTATGTCCTTTGCGGCGAATTTGAGTGGCGCGTACCGGGAAGGGATCTTCGGGAAGGGATCTTGAGGTCCCGAAAGCGGCAGCTGTGAGGGGGAGCCCATGGCCGCACGACCGCTCGTCGCACGCCAGCCGAACGAACGGCTGCAGGCACTGATCCAGGAGGCAGGCTGCTCCAACGCCGGATTGGCCCGCCGGGTCAACATGTGCGGCGCGGAGCACGGCCTCGACCTGCGTTACGACAAGACCTCCGTGGCCCGCTGGCTACGCGGCCAGCAACCGCGGGGCAGGGCACCGGCGATCATCGCCGAGGCCATCGGCCGGAAGCTGGGCCGCACCGTCACCATCGACGAGATCGGCATGGCCAACGGCAAGAACCTGGCCACCGGTGTCGGCCTGCACTTCTCGCCCACCGTGCTCGGCGCGATCGAGCAGGTCTGCGAGCTGTGGCGGAGCGACGTCGGCCGCCGGGACTTCCTCACCGGATCCACCGTGGCGGCCTCGGCCCTGGTCGAGCCCAGCCGGGACTGGCTGATCACCCGGGCCGACGCCCAGGTAGCCCGCGCCGGCGGGCAGCGTGTCGGCATGTCCGACGTCGAGGCGGTACGGGCGACCACCCGGGCGCTGAACGAACTCGACCACCGCTTCGGCAGCGGTCAGGTGCGCCCCGTGGTGGTGCACTACCTCAACAGCGTGGTCTCCGGGCTCCTCGCCGGCTCCTACCGGGAGGCAACGGGCCGTCAGCTCTTCTCGGCCGTCGCCCGGCTGACCGAACTCGCCGGCTACATGGCCGTCGACACCGGCCAACCCGGCCTGGCGCAGCGTTACTACATCCAGGCGCTGCGGCTGGCCCAGGCGGCGGGGGACCGCGCGTACGGGGGCTACGTCCTCGCCGCGGGGATGAGCCACCTCGCCGCGCAGCTCGGCACCCCGCGCGAGATCGCCCAACTCGCCCGCGCCGCCCAGGAGGGCGCCCGCGGTCAGGTCACCGCCACCGCGCAGGCCATGTTCTACGCGGCGGAGGCGCGCGGCCACGCGCTGATGGGTGACGCCCGGGCCTGCGGCGCCGTCGCGGGGCAGGCCGTGGAGGCGCTGGAGCGCTCCGAACCGGGCGACGACCCCGACTGGATCCGGCACTTCGGACCGGCCTACCTCGCCGACGAGCTCGCCCACTGCCACCGCGACCTCAACCAGGCACCGCAGGCGGTCCGCCGCGCGGAGGAGGCGCTGGCCGGGCACGCCCCGGACAAGGCCCGCCGCCGCGCGATCGGCCTGCTCCTGCTCGCCCAGGCACAGGTCCAGCAGCGGGAGGTCGAGCAGGCCTGCCACACCGGCGCCCAGGCCGTCGAACTGCTCGCCACGCTGCGCACCACCCGCGGCGCGGAGTACCTCGACGACCTCCGCCTGCGCCTGCAGCCGTACGCGGCGGAGAGCTCCGTCCGGGAGTTCGACGCCCGCCTGGAGGAGGAGGAACTGGCTGCGTGACGGCACGGGGGCGGGGGCGTCGCGCGCCCCCGTCCCGCGAATCGTTACAGGAACGACATCAACCCACCGGTAGGGGCACCCTGTTCTGCGACGGGGCGGCCCCCCGGATCCCGTCGGACCCACCGCGGCATGGTGACGTCCGAAGCAGACCCGGTAGCGTGAGCCGACGATTCCGTAGCGACGGAGAAGGCAGAGGTACCGGTGATGCACGGCGGACGCGGTGACGAGGCGTATCCGGAGGTGCACGAGGGCGTGGTGCTGCCCGCGGACGGGGGCATACCCGGCCCGGGAGCGACCGCGGCCTGGGGTTCCGGCCCCGCGGCCGGGCAGCCGTGGGGCGAGCAGCCCCAGGCGTACGGCCCCCCGCACCAGTCCCTCCCGGACACCGACGCGACGCAGCTCTTCCCGCCGTACCCGCAGGCGCGGCCGCCCATGCCGGCCCACGAGCCGCAGCAGCCCCCGGCGCCCCAGTTCCAGCCCGGCCCGGTGGCGGACGCCACACAGGTCCTGCCGCCCTACCCGATGCCCGGGGCCGCCCCGTACGGCGTACGCCCGGGCACCCTGGCCGACGCGGACGCGACCCAGCACCTGCCGCGCTTCGAAGACGCGCCGGCCCCGCAGCAGGCCCCCGGCTACGGCTATCCGCACGACCCCCAGGGTCACCAGGGCAACGACGCGATGCTCCCGGCACAGCAGCCCCACGACGACTTCGGGCACCTGTACCGCCAGGACGGCCCGCCCCCGCAGCAGCCCGGCTACGCGGCGTCCCCGGACTACGCACAGCCCGCCTACGGTCAGCAGCCCGCCTACGCGCCGCAGCCGTCCTACGACTACGACCAGCCCGCCCCGGCCCGTCGCAAGCTCACCCCGGCCGCGCTGATCGGCATCGTCGTCGGCGGCTGCGCCGTCGCCGGTCTCCTCGCGGGCGCCCTGATGAGCGGCGGGGACGACGACCCCGCCGCGGCCCAGTCCCCGTCGGCCTCGTCGAGCGCCTCGTCCCCGGCCTCCTCCGGGGGAGGCGACGAAGGCGCGGCGGAGGAGCAGGCCAAGGGGCTCGAGGCCCTGCTCAAGACGAGCGGCAGCAACCGGACCTCCGTGATCAACGCGGTCGCCGGCATCAAGGGCTGCCGGAACCTGGACGGGGCGGCCGCCGACCTGCGGGCCGCCGCGCAGCAGCGCAACGACCTGATGACGCAGCTGAAGTCGCTGCCGGTGGACCAGCTCCCCAACCACCAGGACCTTACCGACGCCCTCAACAAGGCGTGGACGGCCTCCGCGGCCGCCGACAACCATTACGCGGCCTGGGCCGACCAGCTCAAGGCCGGCAAGAAGCTCTGCCGTCACGGCCAGGCGCGCCACACCGACCAGTACGCGGCGGGCAACACTCAGAGCGGTACCGCCACACAGGCGAAATCGCGCGCGGCGGCGCTGTGGAACCCCATCGCGAAGAAGTACGGGCTGACGCAGCACCAGGGCGGTCAGCTCTGAGACGACGGGCCCCCGGGAACGGATCCCGGCCCCGGGGGACGTGAAGCGCCGGCGGCCGTGGCCGTCGGCGCTTCCCCGCTCCCGCCGCGGCACCCGCGGACCCCGGCCCCCGTGGACCCCCGGCGCCCGTGGACCCCCCGGCGCCCGTCAGCCCGGGGCGTTCTCCAGCGTCTTCGTCACGTCCACGAAGCCCTTGCGCGCGGCGACCAGTCGGCCCTTCTCGACCTTCTGGAAGGTGATCCGGCCGTTGACCAGGCGCGGCTGGTCGATGATGGAGGCCGTGTCCTGCTCGCGCCAGCCGAGCGGGGGCGTGAGGCCGTCGGTGGAGACGTCGTGCGCCTCGTCCAGCGCCTGCTTCAGCGACGGGGCCGTGACCGCCTGGTCCTTGCCCATCTTCTCGATGACCTCGGCGAGGGCCGTGTAGGCGATCCACGTGGTCTGCACGCCCGGGTCGTTCGGGTCGATGCTGTTGTCGCCGAAGGCGTACCTCTTGATCGTGTTCCGCATCAGCGCCCAGCGCGAGTCGGACGCCGGCGGGTACCAGCCGGTGACGAAGGCACCCTCCAGCGGGCTGTTGCTGCCGCCGGTGCTGTCCAGGGTGGACTGCTGGACGCTGCCGAGGACGGAGGCGATCTGGGCCTTGGGGCCGTCGACCAGGCCGGTGGCCGGGTCGGTGGTGGTCGTCCGGCGGAAGGCGTCGAAGAAGGTGGCGGTCTTGTCGCCGAGCGCGGCGCTCACGCAGTCGCCGGGGTGGTTGCTGCCGATCGCCCGCCGGGAGATCCCGTTGTAGTCGGTGGCGTCCTCGGGGGCGCGCAGGTCGGTGGCGCTGGTGCGGCCCTCGTCGCGCAGGCCGGCGTCGAGGAAGCGTGCGAAGAGGTCGCCCGCGGCGGTGTCGGGGCGTATGAGGCTCACCTTGTCGCACTTGCCCGCCAGTTGACGGCCGGCCCCGGCCATCAGCGCGGGCAGGCCGCCGTTGACGGGGTAGGAGAGCGGGCTCTCGAACTCGTCCTGGGTGATGCCGTAACCGCCGAGGTACGGGATCCCCTCGGCCTCCAGCGTGGAGGTGAAGGCGGCGCCGAACTGGCTGTAGGAGCCGACGACGGCGACCGCGCCCTCGTCGGCGGCGCGCTGGGCGCAGTCCCCGACGCCGAGGGCGCTGTTGTGGTCGTTGCAGGTAATGACCTTCAGCTCCCGGCCGGCGATGCCGCCGCGGGCGTTGACGTACTTGGCGAAGGCCTTGGCCATGCCGGGCATGCCGGGCATGTTGGTCGCACTGGTGTTCTCCGGAGCCCACGTCATGACGACGACCGGGCCCGTGGTGCCACCCGTCCCCCCCGGGAGCGTGCCGCATCCTGCCAGCAGGGCGACGCCGGCCATCGCGGATGCGAACGGAACGGCTCTGCGCGTACGCCAATCACTCATGGAATGGGAAGATTCCGCGTTTGTCGCAACACCAGGGTGAACGCGAGGGAACGGAGGGTCACCATCGGGTGAACAGAGTGTGTGGAGCCTGGAGCACGTACGATCGTGCACTGTGCAGAGTACGGAGAAGTCTTCCCGCCGCGGCACCCGCTCCTCCACGATGGGGGGCATGCCGCTCAACGACATGCCCTGGTGGCGCTGGCGCACGAACGTGCGCTCCGCGCTGCACATGATCAGCGACCCGGTGTTCCAGCGCGAAGTCTGGCTCACCGGGCAACCGGGTTACGGCGACGTGACCGACGCCGTCTACCGCCTGGTCGAGGACACCTGGCTCGACAACTGGTCCGCGGAGAAGTACGTGGGCACCGTCTTCCGGGACTCCCAGGAGGCGGCCCTGGTCGACGTGGCCGTGCTGCGGGTGCTGAAGATACTTCACCAGGTGGGCGCGGACGCCCCCGTCTCCGCGTACCTGGAGCACCACGCGTGGCCCGAGGCCGTGCGGGCCGCCCGCGAGGCGCACGTACGGATGGCCACCGGGGACGGCGAGGACCCGGACACGCCGCCGCGGTCACTGGACATCCTCAAGATCTACACACGCACGGCCTGAGCCGTCCGCGCGCGGCACGCGAGCGGGGTGCCACCTGCGACGACACCCAGGGCGCCCGGTTGGCGGACGCCTTGGAACGGCGGGGCGACTTTGTGCGACCCTAGCCCCGTGAACGCCGTCGACGATTCGCCGCCGCAGTCCCAGCAGTACATCCTCACCCTGTCGTGCCCCGACAAGGCGGGGATCGTGCACGCCGTGTCGAGCTACCTCTTCATGACCGGGTGCAACATCGAGGACAGCCAGCAGTTCGGCGACCACGACACGGGGCTGTTCTTCATGCGGGTGCACTTCTCCGCGGGCCACCCGGTCACCGCCGACAAGCTGCGGGCCAGCTTTGCGGCCGTCGCCGACGCCTACGCCATGGACTGGCAGATCACGCCCTCCGCCGAGCGGATGCGCATCATCCTCATGGTGAGCAAGTTCGGGCACTGCCTGAACGACCTGCTCTTCCGCACCAGCATCGGAGCGCTGCCGGTGGAGATCGCCGCCGTGGTCTCCAACCACACCGACTTCGCGGAGCTGGCGGGCTCCTACGACGTCCCCTTCCACCACATCCCGGTGACGAAGGAGAACAAGGCCGAGGCCGAGGCGGAGCTGCTCTCCCTGGTGGAGAAGGAGAACGTCCAACTGGTCGTCCTCGCCCGCTACATGCAGGTCCTGTCCGACCACCTCTGCAAGGAGCTGGCCGGCCGCATCATCAACATCCACCACTCCTTCCTGCCCAGCTTCAAGGGCGCCCGGCCCTACCACCAGGCCCACGCCCGCGGGGTGAAGCTGATCGGCGCGACGGCGCACTACGTCACCGCCGACCTCGACGAGGGCCCGATCATCGAGCAGGAGGTCGAGCGGGTGGGCCACGGGGTCAACCCGGAGCAGCTGGTCGCCATCGGCCGCGACGTGGAGTGCCAGGCCCTGGCACGCGCCGTGAAGTGGCACAGCGAGCACCGCGTCCTGCTCAACGGCCGCCGCACCGTCGTCTTCGCCTGACACCCTGCTGGCGGCCCCCGGAGCAGGCCGGGGCGCCGGCCCGGACGGGCCTCAGGCCTGGCAGACGGGCACGCCGGCGACGTCCGCCAGGAAGGTCTCGACCGCCGCGTACCAGGCTTCGGGCTGGTCCCAGGGGACGAGGTGCCCGGCGTCGGGGATCTCCGCGTACGAGCCCCGGGGCAGCACGCGCACCATCTCCTGGGCCTCTGCGCGGCCCAGCTCGCCGTCCCAGCCCCGCACGACGAGGGCGGGGCAGGACACCTGGGCCAGCTCGTCCCAGTGGGCGTCGTGGATCCAGGACTCCCGGGAGCGCAGCATGTGGCGCCGTTCGAACACCGGGCGCCAGCCGTCGGCGTGCTCCTCCATCACCTCGGCGAAGAACTCCCCGCGGGCCGGGCGGGAACCCTCCAGCCACGGATCCTCCTCGCCGAACCACCGGCGCACCGCGTCGGGACCGGCGAAGGGCAGCGGCCAGGCTCTGAACCAGTCCTCCCAGCAGCGCTGGCTCGCCTCCCCGAGGGCCACCGCGCGCATGTCGCACAGCACCACGGCCCGCACCAGCGACGGGCGGCGCACGGCGAGCTGCCAGGCGGTGAGGGCGCCCATCGAGTGCCCCACGACGGTGACCGGGGCGAGCCCCAGCTGCTCGACGACGGCGGCGGCGTCGGCCACGTAGGCGTCACGCGTGTAGGGCCCCTCGGGCTTGGCGCTTCTTCCGTGGCCGCGCTGGTCCAGGGCCACCACTCGGTGGCGGGCGGCGAGCCGCCGGGCGGTGCCGGCCCACTGGGAGGCCCGTCCCATCAGGCCGTGCAGCAGCAGGACGGCGGGCCGCGGCGCCTCCTCGGGCTCGGAGGCCGGCCCCGCCCCGGGCCCGGAGGCGGGAGCGGACCCGTCGGCGTACTCCCACGTCGTGAGCGGGAGGCCGCCCGCTCCGGTGACTTCGACGCGCCTGGCCATGTGCCGCACCCCCTGGTACGTGACGTTCAGACCCCCACGCTATCGAAATCCTGTTCGATATGCGTCTTCACACGCGCAACACCGCTCTTTCGAGTGACAACGCTCAAGGATTGCCGGCGCGCGCCGAGGGGAGGACTTCAGCGGGACGCGGCCCGGCGGGGAAGACGGGCAGCGGGGAGCCACCCGGACAGCTCGGGGATCCGGGTGGGCTCCACGG
>NZ_JARAVO010000310.1:0-9389 GCF_033792805.1 Streptomyces sp. PA03-1a | reverse complement strand
CCCCAGCGCCCCGGACACCCCGCCCGGCAACAAGCTCCTGGCGCCGGGGACCGGGCTGGTGGACCGGGCACGCGACTTCGTCACCGGCCGCGGCCGTTCCTGACGCGAGCCGGCCTCCCTGGGCCGTTGCGGCGGGCGACCGCCGGAACGGCACAGGGGCCTGACACGGCGGTGACCGGGGTTCCACGAGCATCTCGTGGCGGACGTCCGCGGCGGGCCATCCGCCGCCCACCACGTGTTCGTTGAGGTTCTCCCCGAGCCCAGCGAAGCCGGCCTCCAGCCGCGTGTCGCACCGCGAATCCGGGGCATCCGGATTCTGCGGTGAGGCAGCCGCATGGTGGGTGAATGCCCCGGACGCCGGGTCCCCCCTCCCGGCGTCCGGGATCAACTCGTGCCCCCCGGTCGGCGCGATCGTCAGTCGGGGGGTTCTTGCGGTGGAAGGTCGCGCGGCGCGTCGGGAACGTCGGTGTCCGGTCGTCCCCGTTCCGCCGTGTCGGGATCGCGCCCGCGGTGCCCGCGGGCCTGCTGGAGATCCTGCTGGTCCTTAGGCGGCGGGGCGGTGTGCTCCGCACCTTCGGGCGTCTCGTCGCGCTTCACGTGTGTCTCCTTTCGGGTGCCCGGTATCGACGGACGCGGGGTGGCATCCGCCGCGGACGGCGGGCATCGCATGGAGCCCTGGCCGAGGCCGCCCTCGTTGCCCACGGCTCACCCGTCCTTGCCCAGTGCCCCCGGCTTGTGGACCGCCGAGCGCCCGGACTTGTCGCTCTCGACCTCGTACTGCGGTTCCTCACTCGAGGCGTCGACGGTGCGGTCCGCCGCCCGGGTCCGTTTGGTGACCTTCTTCTTGACCTTGCCGGTCACCTTCTGGCCGTGGCTCTTCCACGACACCTCGTCGCCCTTGCTCAGGTCGCGCTCGGCCATGGATTCCTCCTCGCGCAGGCGTTCGTATGTCCGGGTGCCCCTGCGCCGTACTAGGAGGAGAGTGCGACGATCATGGCGATCACTCCCGCGAGGAAGATCGCGACGACGCAGAAGATCAACACCAGCGGCGCGAATCCCCACGCCTTGCGAAGTTCCGGCCGCTCGGGGAGGGAGATTCCGTGGGTGGTGCTGCTTTCCGCCGGGGGTGTCTCCGTGGGGGGCACCTTGCGTTCGGCACTGCTGCTCGGGGCGGAACGGTCGGCTGCATGCGGCGTGCTCATGGCACACCTCCCAGAGGGACGCGGTCAGTGCATCTGCTGAGCATCTGCCCGTGACCCGGCCCGGGAAACGGAATCGGATCGTCCGAGGGCGTCGGCCACCACGCGCAGGTCCGCCACCAGTCCGGCGTACATCTCCTCGCGGTTCTCGCCGGCGCGCAGTACGGCGGAGGGGTGGACGGTGGCGAGGACGTGCGCCCCGTCGAGGGGCACGCCCGGCGTCAGGAGCTTCCCGCGCTGCCGGGTGACCCGGAACTCCGGGCCCATCAGGGCCTTCGCGGCGGTCGCGCCGAGGGCGACCACGATCCACGGGGCGATCCGTTCCAGCTCGGCCTCCAGCCAGGGCTTGCAGGCGGCGACCTCGCGGAGCGTGGGCTGCTTGTGGATCCTCCGCCTGCCATGCTCCGGGACGGTGAACTTGAAGTGCTTCACGGCGTTGGTGACGTAGGCGTCGGCCGGATCGATCCCGGACTCGTCCAGCGCCCTGCGCAGCACCTTCCCGGCAGGGCCGACGAAGGGAAGGCCCTGCCGGTCCTCCTGGTCCCCGGGCTGCTCGCCCACCAGTACGAGCCTCGCGGACGGCTCCCCGTGCCCGAAGACGGTCTGGGTGGCATCCGCGTACAGCGGGCACCCCCGGCACCCCGCGGCCGCGCTGCTCAGCGCCGCCAGGTCCGCGTCCTCGGGGACGTAGGGCGAGGCGTCATAGTCCGCCATGGGGGGTGCCTACCCCGCAGCCTTGGTGGGAAGCCGGTCAGGACAGACCTGGGTGTCGCGTCACCACGGCCGTGGCCGCGCGCGGCCGCCATGGCGGTCGCGCGCGGCCTCCGGACTGGCTGACGACCGGACCCGCGCCGCCTACCAGTAGTGCTTGCGCCCGCCGACGCTGTGCCCCACGGCGCCCAGCACCCAGAGCACGAGGCCGATGACCACGAGGATGATCCCGATGGTCCACAGGATCGAGATCCCGGTGAGGAAGCCGATGATCAGCAGGATGATGCCGAGGATGAGCATGATGTCCTCCGCTGGTTGACCCGCGTGCGCTCAGCTGTCGCCGAGGGCGCGTTGGAGTTCGGCCTTGTTCATGTGGGAGCGACCGTCGACGTTGCGGCGCTTGGCCTCCGCGTAGAGCTGGTCGCGAGTGGGTCCCTGGGAACCCTTGCCGGAGCGCTGTCCGCCGCGTTTGCCCGAGGACATGTCCTCGATGGAGGAGCGGCTGGCGGTCTTGGACTCACCCGCCCGGGCGCGTTCCTTGTTGACCGTACGGGCGGCGATCTCCTTGGCCCGCTTCTCGCTCTCGCCCCGGTTCTCGGCGCTCTCCTTGATGTGCTCGTACTGCCGCTCCCGCTTGCGACTCGACCCTGCGGGCATGTGATTCACCCCATTTGCTCATCTTGGTCTTGAGTCACGGCTACCCCGAAACGGAGGATCATCACACTTTTCACCCGAACGGCCTGACGGCGGAAGACGCCACAGGCGTTGCCACGGAGCGCGCGACGGCACGCCGTTGCGGGCCGGGCGGCGGCCGGGATCACCCGAGGCCGGCGCCGACGGCTTCGCGGCGTACGGTCTCCACCGTGTCGATCTGCTCCTGCGCGCGGTCCACGAGGGTGCGCAGCCGGTCCTCGTCCAGATCCTTCTTCGGTGTGAGCGACAGGAGCGACTGCCACAGCAGGCTCTTCCCCTCGATGCCCAGGCGCAGCGCCTCCAGTTCGATGACCGTGCTCAGGCCGGAACGGCGGACGACACGGCCGTTGAGCTTGAGCAGGCGCGCCTTCTCGGCGAGCCATCCCGCGTAGACCTTGTGACGTCGCGCCGGGACGTCGAGCGCGGCCATCAGGTCGAGGAGGCTCTGCCGGTCCTCGGCGATCTCGTCGGCCACACGCCGCAGTTCGTCGCCGTGCGGCGTGGAGCGGTGGTGGTCGGCGAGGTGACGTGAGATCAACTGCCCGGTGGTGGAGCCCGCCAGGTGGTCGTTCATGTAGATCTCGAGAGCCTGCTGACTCATGGCAGTTCCTCCTCGTGGCTCAGGGTGGCCCAGGGTGGCTCAGGACCGCGCGAGCCGGACCTCGACCTGCCCGTCGGCGGCTATCCGGCACTCGAAGCGGGGCTGCGGCGCGGTCGCCGGCCCCTGGACGTTCGCACCGTCCGACAGGCGGAACTGGCTGCCGTGCCAGGGACATTCGAGGCAGCCCTCGATGACCTTGCCCTCGTGCAGGGGGCCGTCCATGTGATTGCAGCGGTCGGCCAGGGCGTGGAATCGCCCGTCGTCCGCGCGCACCACGACCACGGCCGCCTCGTCGGCCATCCGCCGCACCGGCTCGCCGAACGGGAAGTCCTGCGGCACGCCGACGCGATGCCAGCCCGGCTCCACCAGCACCGGCACCGCCTCGGCGTGGTTCACGCCGGCGCCCTGCCGGTAGGCGAGGTGGCCGCCGAGCACCCCGCCCACCGTGGCCACGGTCATGCCGCCGAAGCCGAGGGCCCGGCCGAGGACCGGGCGGCCCTTGATCCGGGCCGCCAGTGAGCAGGCGTACGCGGTGACGGCGACGGCGTTGGCGGTCGCGTGGACCAGGCCCACGCGGGCCTGCCGGGGACGCTGCTCCGCCCAGTCCACCCATCCGGCGAGGGCCGCGGGCACCGCGGAGACCAGGCCCAGCGCCACCAGACGGCGGGCGGCACGGCTCTCGCCGGGGAGCAGGTCGAGCACCCCGGCGGAGGTCCAGGCACCGATCGGCACCTGGACGAGTACCGGGTGCACGGGGTGGCCGAGCCACAGCCCGCGCAGCGCGTCGCGCCCTCGGCCCAGGGGCAGGGCGCGCACGGCCTTGCGGACGACGGCGGCAAGCCCGTCGAGCCACTCCTGCCCTTCGAGGGTGTCCATCGCCGCAGGAAGGGCGGCGTTCGGGGACCCTTGCTTTTCGCTCGTAAGCCTCATAAGCCTCATGTGGAGCGGCTTTCCTCCTCACTCCACGACAAACCCGGCATCCGGCCGTGCGGCAACCGTGGCCTTCTACGCACGCCAGTCCAGGCACACGATCGAGGCGTCGTCCTCCAGGTGGCCGTGGCAGGCGACGGACACGGCGGACGTCATCATCTCGACCACTTCGCGGGGGTGCTCGGCGGCGGAGTCGCGGAGCATGACGGCCAGGTCCACGCCGCGGGCCCGGCGCTCCTGCATGCCGTCTGTGTAGAGCACGAGCCGGTCCCCGGCGCGCACGTCGAGGTCTTGAACCCGGTGGGGAGCCGGGGAAGGGACTCCGAAGGGAAGGTCGACGGCGAGGCGCAGTTCCTCGACCGTTCCGTCGCGCAGGCGCAGGGGCCATGGGTGCCCCGCGTTGACCAATTGAAAGCCGGTTCCGTCCAGGGCGACACGGACCAGCTGCCCGGTGGCCAGCCCGTGACTGCCGTGCTGCTGGATCGCCTCGTGCATCTGGCGGGCCTGCTCCGCCAGGTCGCACCCGGCACGGCGGGCGCGGCGGGAGGCGTTCACCAGGACGGTGGCCAGCATCGCCGACCTGATGTCGTGGCCCATCGCGTCGGTGATCGACAGGTGCAGCGTGTCGTAGTCCAGGGTGAAGTCGTAGGTGTCACCGCCGATGGAATCCGCGGGCACCAGCGCCCCGGCGACGGTGAACCCGTTCACCGTGCAGCAGGAGGCCGTGGGCAGCAGCTGCCGCTGGATCTCGGCCGCCAAGGTCATCGGCGTCGTGCGCTTGCCCCACTGGTAGACGTCGGTGAAGCGGCGATCGGTCACGACGATGTACGCCAGCGCGAGCGCCGCCTCGGCAACCTGTCCCAGCACGTCGTCGGTGGCGTCGGGCAGGGTCAGCTCCAGCACCCCGATCGTGTCGCCCCGGTTGGTGACGGGCGCGATCACCCGCTCACCCGTCCCGTCGCCGGGTACCCGCGTCACCTGCTGGCTGCGCAGCACGTCGTGGTAGACGCTGCCGTGCAGCGGAACCTGATCGGCGCTCCTGACCTGCTGCGAGTCCGCGTCCTCGCTGACCCGCACCATCTTCTGGCCGATGACGTCGGGGAGCAGCAACGACACCGAGCGGGCCCCGAACCGCTCCCTCAGGTTGCGCGCCACCACGTCCAGCGAGTTCACCGGCGAGGCTGCCTCCGCTGCCGTGAGTACGTCGTCGAGCCCGAGCTGGTCATGCGACACGGCGACCTCCCTTGCTCCCTGCACTTCTTCCCACCTTGGCCGCTTCACTCACAGGACCGCATCCGAGGGCGGCCGGCCCGGTCCTACGGGGCGGCGGGTGTGCGCAGAGCGAGGAAGGCGACGTCGTCGTCGTTGTCCTGGGGGCGGACCTGGCTCAGCAGCGAGTCGCTGAACGAGTCCAGGGGGCGCCGGGCCAGGGAAGCGGCGTGCTGGCGGAGCCGGTCGAGGCCGACGTCGATGGAGTGCCTGGTCGACTCGACCAACCCGTCGGTGTACAGCACGAGGGTGGCCTGCGGGGGCAGGGTGACGACGGCGTCCTGGCGCGGCTTGTCGGTGCCCGTGCCGAGCAGGATGCCGTGGCCCTCGGTGAGGAAGCTGGTCTGCCCGTCGTGGGTCACCAGGAGCGGCGGCGGATGGCCGGCGTTGGTCCACTCCAGTCGCCACAGCCTGTCATCGGCGCTGGTGAGCCGCGCGAAGATCATGGTCGCCATGGGCACTTCGGCGGTGTGCATGACGGCCTGGTCGAGGCGCGTGACGACGGCGCTGGGCGACTCGGGATCCGACCAGGCGAAGGCGCGCAGCATGTTCCGGACCTGTGCCATGCCGCCGGCGGCGTCCAGGTCGTGTCCGACGACGTCGCCTATGGCCAGTGCGGTGGCGCCGTCGACGAGAGGGAACGCGTCGTACCAGTCACCGCCGACCTGCGAGGCCTGCGGGGCCGGGACGTACCTGGCGGTCATCTGCAGGCCGGGGATCGTGGGCATCTGGGGCAGCAGGTGACGCTGCATCGTCTCGGAGACCTTGCGCTGCCTCTGGTAGAGGCGGGCGTTGTCCAGCGCCAGTCCCGCGCGGCGGGTCACGTCCTCCAGCAGCGGCAGGTCACCGGCGGTGAAGCCGTCCGGGCGTTCCGAGCGGCCCAGGGTGAGCGCCCCGAGCACGTCCCGCAGCCCACGGATCGGGGCGATGGCCGCGGAGTGCATGCCCGTCCTCTCGAAGAGCCGGTGCTGCTCGACCGCGATCCCGGAGTCCGGAGGGCCGTGGTACGTCGAGGCGGTGGCGATGGTCGACGCGGCGCCGCGCAAGGCGCGGGACAGCGGCATCGGGGATTCCTGCGGCACCGGCGGCATGGGCCCTTGCAGGTCCGCGCGCTCGATCAGGAGACCATCCTTGTTCTGGACCACCAGGGCGCGCCGCACCTCCTCGTTCTCGGTGAGGAGGTCGACGACCGCCCAGTCCGCCAGCAGCGGCACGGTCAGGGCGGCCAGGCGGTGCAGCGCCTCGTTCACGTCGAGTGTCGAGGTGAGCTGGGTGGTGGTCTCCGCGAGGAGGGCGAGACGGTCGAGATCCGTCAGCGGCGTCGAGAGCCCCGCTGCCGGCTCCTGGTCGGTCGTTGCCGCCTCCTGCCGCTGGTAGAGCATGACCAGGGCCCCCGGCCTTCCGGGCCCCAGGCCGTACGGCGTCAGGAACCAGGACAGCCCGAGCAGGCTGCCGTCCCCCCGGGCGAACCACCCGACGTCGCCGTGCCGGGTGCGTTCCGTGAGCAGGGCGTCACGCATCTCGCAACGGGAGCGCGGCAGGGTGTGACCGTGGCTGTCACGGTGGAGCAGGTCATGTGCGTCCTGACCGAGGAGATCCGCGGTGGACCTCTGCAGGAGGGTCCCTGCCGCCTCGTTGGCCGCGATGATCGACCCCTCGCCGTCCACCACGTAGGCGGGCGCCATGACGCCGTCCAGCAGGCTGTCGGGCATGCCCACACGCAGGGCCCGCGATCCCTCCAGGAAGGGCGGTCCGGTGTCCGGTACGACGGCGTCCATGTTCCCCTGTCCTCCGGTGCAACCCAGCTTTCCCGGCTTACCCGCGCACCAGGATCCCATGCGGTCGGCTCACGCTCTCGCCGACGAAGGGGCGCGACGACAGCGCCCGGCACGGGGGCGCAGAACCTGGAGGAGGCCGCCCACACGGAGCGACCGGTCCCGTACCTTGCCCTCAAGTTCATGATAGTTCCGGTGCCGCGGGGTAGTCGTGCCCTATGTGGCTTTTGTCCCCGCCAGGGGTGTACCGCCCCCAGGACGACACGCTCCTCCTCGAAGAGGCGCTGAAGCGGGAGCCTCTCGCCGACGGCACCGAAGTCCTCGATCTGGGGACGGGCAGCGGCGCGCTGGCCCTGACCGCCGCCGAGCGCGGCGCCGCGCAGGTGACCGCCGTGGACGCATCCCTGGGCGCGGTGTGCACCACCTGGCTCAACGCCCGCCTCAACGGCCTGCGCGTCAAAGTCCTGCGCGGCGACCTCACCGCACCCGTGACGGGCCACCGCTTCGACCTCATCACGGCCAATCCGCCGTACGTTCCGTCGCCGCAGGCGGACCTACCGACCCGCGGTCGCGCCCTGGCGTGGGATGCCGGGTCCGACGGCCGGGCGCTGCTGGACCGCATCTGCTCCGACGTGCCGCCGCTGCTCGCCCCGGGAGGCGTCCTGCTCCTGGTCCACTCGGCTCTCTGCTGTGTCGAGCGCACCCTGGGCCGGCTACGTCACGCCGGACTGCGGGCCGCGGTCACCGAGCGCCGGTACATCCCCTTCGGTCCCGTGCTGCGCGACCGGTCGGCGTGGCTGCAGGCCCAAGGGCTGATAGCCGCGGGGGAAGACAAGGAAGAGCTGGTGGTGATCCGTGCCGAACGTGAACGGTGAACCGGCGCCGACGCGCGTGACGATCACCAGGGACGGCCCGATCCTGATCGAGGGCCCCGTCGAGGTGGTCCTGGACGACGGCCGTGTCGTGCGTTCCGACCGCTTCGTCGTGGCTGTCTGCGCCTGCCGCCGCAGCCGCACCTACCCGTGGTGCGACACCAGCCATCGCCGGCGCGCCCGGCCTGCCCCGGCTCCCGCGGATTAGGTGGCCGGAACGGCGGTTGCCCGGCTCGCGGCGGAGAGGACGGCATGCGGGCCTTTTGTAGCGTCCTCCAGCGTCGGAAGCCGGACCTCAGCGGCAATGGTCGGCCACGGTCCGCGCCTCGGAATCGGTGCTCGGGGGACGCACGGTGAGCAGCCCGCGGGCGCACAGCTCCCGCACGACTTGCAGCAGCACGTCGCTCTGGCCCAAGCCACGTGCCCAGCCCGCTCCCGGGGCGGGCAGAGCTTCAACGGAGGGTACGTCCCGGGGCCGCGGGACGCAGGGAGCCTGTCGACCGGATTCCTCAGCGCACTACCGCGGTATCGGCACCGCGGCATCCGCCTTGATGGGACAACCGGGTGAACTCAGCCGCCCGCCAGGGCCCCCGCGGCATGGCACACGGACCCCTCTCGACGTGGGGAGGCTTGCGGAATGCCCGGTGGGTTCCCCGGCGGGATCGTCCCTCACGGGTGCATGAGGACCTTGATGGCACCGTCGGCCTTCTTCTGGAACATGTCGTAGGCCTGCGGGGCCTCCTCCAGCGAGACGTGGTGTGTGGCGAAGCCGTCCACGCCGAGCGGGTCCTCGTCGGTCAGGAGCGGGAGGATCTCGTCGCTCCAGCGCCGGACGTTCGCCTGGCCCATGCGCAACTGGATCTGCTTGTCGAACAGCGTCAGCATCGGCAGCGGGTCGGTCATGCCGCCGTACACGCCGCTCACCGAGATCGTGCCGCCGCGGCGGACCAGTTCGATGGCCAGGTGCAGGGCCCCGAGGCGGTCGACGCCGACGTTTTGCATGAGCTTGGCCGCCCAGGCGCGGGGCAGCAGACCGGCGGACTGCTGGACCAGCTTCCCGAGGGTGCTGCCGTGGGCCTCGGTACCCACCGCGTCGATCACGGCGTCCGGGCCGCGGCCGTCGGTGGCGTTCCGTACGGCCTTCACGAGATCGTCCTGGTCCTCGTACTCGTCGAGGCTGAAGACCTGGGCGCCGTCACGGCGCGCCCTGGTCAGCCGTTCCGGTACGTGGTCGACCCCGTGACCTTGCCCGCGCCCAGGTGGCGGGCGACGCGGCAGCACATGTCGCCGATCGGCCCCAGTCCCAGGACGACCACGCTGCCGCCCTGGGGGACGTCGG
>NZ_JARAVO010000030.1:0-53070 GCF_033792805.1 Streptomyces sp. PA03-1a | reverse complement strand
GTCGTTCTCGTAGTGCACGGCTTCCCGGAAGGCGCCCAGCGCCACCGCGACCGCCCGCATGGCATTCAGGCCCTTGCCGCGGACGTCTCCCACGATCAGACGGACGCCGTAGCGTGTCAGCACCGCCTCGTACAGATCACCGCCGACCTGCGCGCCCGTCCCCGCCGCGAGGCTCAAGCTGGCCGTCCGTACCGGACCCAGCCGCGCCGGAACAGGCCGCAGGATGACGTCCTGTGCCGCCACGGCGATACGGCGAACCTGATCGAGCTCGCTGCGCCGACGCGCACGCACCGCCTTGCTCAGCATCACACTGGCCACCGACACCACCAGCAGACCCACGAGGTTGCCGAAGACCAGATGGGTTCCCCACGCATGGTTGTAGGTGGCCGTGGTCACGTTGACGACCAAGGCAGCAGCCGCCGCCGACAGGGTGCCCTTCGGGCCCATCGTCAGTGCTGCCAGCGCCGGCACGGCGGTGAGGAGGGGGCCGGTCATCAGGAAATGCGCAGGTGACAGTTCGATCCCCAGCACGCCCAGCGCTATCACGAAGGGCACAGCCTGCGTGAGTGCCAGGAGGAGCCTGCTGTGGCCGCCCGCTCCCGGCCCGGGAGACGAGCAGGACGGTGACCGCATGCATTCAGCCTGCCCCAGTGCAGCGCCGATCGCACCGCCGAGCGTCCGGCACGGCCTGACTCATGCCGAGCGCAGCGCTCGCTCCGTACAGGGACGCTGCCGCTCATCAGGCTGTGCCGCAGCGAGTGATCAACTGCATGAGTTCAGGGGCTGACAGGCTTGTCACGAGACGCCGCAGGCCCGTGGCCTGCTGGTGAACTCCTTCTTCTCCGCGTCCGGCAGATCTGATCGACGGCCCATCCCATGGTGGACGGGCCGCCTCCGCCGCTGAGGGAAGACCGCACCCGGCCCGTACCGTGACGCGAGGCGCGGCTACGGGGCAGCCTCCGCGCACACCGGGTCGTCGACCGCGCTCACGGTGTACGGGGGCTGTCCCGGCGGGTCGTCGTTCTGGCTGTTGACGACGTAGAGCCGGCAGCCGTGGCGGGCCAGGGTGGTGGGCAGGTCGAAAGGCTCGCCGGTGATGCGGTGCGTCACCGTGCCGGCGTGCAGACCCTGGTCAAGTTCGGCGATGTAGACGCCGTTCGGGGCGCCGTAATTGAGCACGGCGTAGAGCGTCCGCCCTCGTAGCAGCATCCCATCGGCCCCGAAGGACACGCCGCCCAGATCGAGCTGGACGACCTCACCGGTGGCGACGTCCACCCGCCACACCGCCTCGGTCCCGTTGGACGCCACCAGCAGTGTGCTGCCCGACCGGTCCGCGACGATGCCGTTGAGCAGCCAGTACCGCGCGGGGAACTGCGGGAAGGCGGAGCGGATGTCCAGCCACGGTTCCAGGGGCCCGAGCCTGCCATGGCGGAGGGCGGCCCGGTACACCACGGGGTTGGCCCAGTCCGTGACGTAGACGGCGTCGTCGGTGATCACCAGGTCGTTCAGGTCCGGCGCGCCGAGCGGACCGCCCTGCGCGGTGCGCGTGGCGAGCAGTCGGCCCCGATGGTCGTGGACGGTCAGTTCGCCTCCCCCGACGGAGTACACCCGCCCCCGGCCGTCGGTGTGCACCCCCAGCGTGCTAGGGCGGTTCGCCAGGCCGTCAGCGCGGAATGACCGCAGGTGCGCGGCGCGTACGTCGCCCCGGTACAGCGCGCCGGTGCCGTCGGAGGACACGTACATCGTGCCGTCGCGGTCGATCGCGATCCCCTCCGGCAGCACCCCGCGAGCCTCGGAGACGACGTAGGTGCGCGGCAGTTCGTGCGCGGTGGCAGGGGCGGCGGGCAGGGCCGCGAGGCCGGCCAGCAAGGCCGCGGCGCCGAGCCGCGGAAGTCGGGTGGAGCCGGGCATCGTGGCTACCTCCGGGTGCGTGGTGGACGCCCCCGCGACGCGGGGACGTCCGAGAGCCTGCCCGGGGCAGTACGGCGGCCGCATCGCCTTTCACGTCTAGGCGAAAGGCTCCGACTGGCCGATAATCGGTCGGCGTGATCCGCTTACACTTCGACGCCGCCGACCTGTGCCGGATCACGCTCGCCCCGGCGCCCAACGCCCTGTGGGAGGCGGTCCTCAGCGTGCGCGGCGTGCGCACCGCGACCGCCGGAGCGGGCCGGGCGCACCCTGCCGCCGGGCGGTGGCGCCGCCAGGTGAACGGCAGCTTCGCCGACCGCGCCGGGGTCCTGCTCGACCTGGTGCCCCGAGACGGCCACGTGCCCGACTTCTTGCTCCAGCCCGCCGCGGGGGACCTCGCCACGGCCGTCGACCTGGCCGGGCGCACCCCCGCCGCCCGCATCGCCGAGGACCTGCGGCTCCCACGGGCCCCTGGCGGCCGGGGCGGCGCGCAGGAGCCGCCCAGCCGCTGGTCGCTCGAACTCGCGGCCGGATCGGCCGCCGCACGGCGCGTCCTCACGGCCGACCTGCGGAGCTACTTCGCCTCCTCGATCGCCCCGCTGTGGCCGCGGGTCCGCACCGACGGCGCGGGGGACCGCGCCCTGCGGGCCGAGATGCTGCTACGCGGCGGCGTCGACGCCCTGCTGACCACGCTCGGCCCCACCTGGCGCTGGCAACCGCCGGTGCTCCACCTGCCGTCCCGGAACACGTATGACATCCCGCTCTGCGGCCGGGGCCTGTTGCTCATGCCGTCCTGGTTCGCGACCGGCCCCATGATCAGGTACCAGCCCGGCGAACCGACCGTGCTGGCCTACCCGATGCACCTGCAGGAGCCCCCCACCGACCCGGGCGCCCCGCCCGGGGCCGCCCTCGGACAGCTGCTGGGGCGGACCCGGGCAGCCGTTCTCCAGGCCCTGCGCGATCCGGCGACGACCACCGCGCTCGCCGAGCGGCTCGGGGTCTCGCTCGCGACTGCCAGCCAGCACGCCGGCGTCCTGCGCGACGCAGGGCTGGTGCGCACGACCCGGATCGGCATCGCCGTCCTCCACAGCCTCACCCCGCTCGGCACGGCCCTGCTGTCGGGCGAGCCACCCGCGGCGGTCCGCTAGGTCGTGTCGTCCGCGAGCGTGTGCGCGGTCCGTCCGCGGTGGTCGAACCACCGCGGACGGACCGGCCGCACCCGTGGCGGGTGCGGTGAACGGCCGCGCCTCAGCGCAGGCCGAAGGCCCGGATCACCGTCTGGCGCACCGAGTTGCCCGCCGAGTCCTTCGCGCTCGCCCGCAGCGACACGAAGGGCGCCCTGTTCGGGGCGTCCAGGCGGAGCCGCCCGTCGCTGCCGCAGGCGGCCTTGTGCCAGGTCCGGCCGTCGTCGTAGGACAGCTCCACGCCGACCGCGCCGAGCTTGCCGGCGAGGCTGGCGCCCGGCAGGTGGGCGGCGGTGACGGACAGGGTGTCGTGCCGCCCGGCGCGGCCTGCCGCGTCGGTGCCGATCCGGTAGTCGAGCTGCACCAGCGGCAGCACCACGGTGGCGGCATCGGTCGGCTGCGCCGACGTGAAGTCCCACTCGGTGCGCGTACGGGAGGAGTACGGGGTGTAGGTCACGTCCCGCTCACCGGTGACGACCAGCTTGTACGGCAGCTTGCCGCGGCTGGGGGCGTCTCCCCAGACGTTCGTGAAGTTCCCCTGGCCCAGCTGGGTGTTGCCCTGGTACAGCGTCTGCTGCTGGGTCACGGCCGGGTCCTGGTTCCACCCGACGTGGTTGCCGCTGCCCCAGGCCGGGATGTCGATGTACAGGAGGCTGCCGTTGCGGGTGGGCGGCAGGTTGTTGAAGAAGGCGTCGTTCAGGAAGGGGCGCTGGATCGGCTTGAACCACTCCTCGGACTGCCTGCTGCCGGCCCGGTAGGCGGTCTTCGCTCCCTCCTCGAACCCGATGGACTCGGCGAACGCCTCCTGGTGCCAGCGGACACCGTCGGTGGACACCCAGTCGGTCCGCTGGCCGTTCGCGGGCTCCGGCATGATGGGCCCGGAGGACCAGTCGACGCCGTCCAGCCACTCGAAGCGGAACTCGGCGCCGGGAACCTCCGGCTTCGGGCTCGCGAAGGTGACGTCGATCCGGGCGAGGTTCTTCGTGTCGCCCTTGACCGTCATCTTCGACGGGATCTCGTTCTGCCAGGCGTGCGCGAGGTCGTAGACGTACGGGCTCGCGGTCTCGGAGTCGACGGTGATCCTGGCCCCGCCGTCCTTGGCCTGCCGGATGAGCTTCTCGCCCTCCTCGGTGCCGAGCAGGCCGACGTCGAGTGCGACGGGCCGCTGACCGAGCGGTGCGTAGGAGCGCACCGGGCGGCCGTAGCCGTTCTCCACGACCAGCATGAGCTCGGCGCCCGCGGCGATCGCGTTGGCCGCCTGGTCGAGGTCGCTGACGTCGTCGCTGTGGCGGACCACCACGGCCTTGCCGCGCGCGTCGAGGTGGGCGTAGTCCTCGCTCGACCCCTGGCCGGCGAAGACCAGCGGCAGCTTGTAGGTGCCCCTGGCCAGCGGCGTGATGCCCTCCTGGCGCAGGATGCCGGTGAACTCGGTGGTGCGGGTGGAGACCGCCAGCGCCGGCTTCTCGGCGCGCCAACGGGCGGTCAGCTGGAAGTCCCCGTGGGTGACCTTGTGGGTGGTCGGCTGCGCCCAGATGCTGTCGTAGTAGACGCTCTCGGCCGACAGACCCGACCTCACGCCGTTCATGACGCGGTTGTAGCCCAGCTTCTGGAACGTCACGTCGCTGCGCTGCGGGGTGGTCATGTCGATGCGCTTGACCTTGGAGGCGTCGAACGTGACGGTGGTGTCCCGGTCCACCAGCACGTCGGGGTCGCCGAGCAGCGCCAGGCCCCTGGAATGGGGACCGTGGACGCCCTGGACCTCCTGGTAGGACAGGGCCGAGTACACGTCGTCGGGCACGAAGATCTCCACGGTGCCCGAGGGGCCGACACCCACCGGGACGGGGTCCTTGCTCCCTGCCTTGATCAGCATGACGTCGCCGGAGGTGGGATTGCCCTCGGAGTCCTTGAACGTCAGCGTCAGCTTGTGCATCGTCGCGAAGCCGAGGGAGACGGCGGTGTGCGCCACGGCCCTGCCGGCCGTGTCCGTCGCGAGCACCTGGCCCGAGTAGTGCTCCTTGGCGGTGCCCGCCGAGCCGTCGATCGTCACCGTGACCTGGGTGGAGCCGTGCGCGGGGACGACCACCTGGGAGGCCGACAGGCGGAACATCCCGGACGGGGCGTGCGCCGCGTCGACGGACAGCGAGAGCGCGACCGGCGCGTCGGTGACGTTGGTGTACGTCACCGGGCGCTGGAGGGCGCCGCCCTTGTACTGGGCCGCGAAGGCGGTCGCCGAGGCGAAGACCCCGGCCCGCGCCGCCGCGGCGACGTCCAGCCGGCCGCTGCCGGCCTCGAAGGCGTCGTACGTCGGGGTCTGCCGGGAACTGCTGGCCAGCAGGTCCTTCAACTGGCTCCCGGTGAGGTCCGGATGGGCCGCGGCCAGCAGGGCGGCGGCGCCCGCGACGTGCGGTGTGGCCATCGACGTGCCGCTCATGGACTGGTAGGAGCCCTGGTCGTTCCCGTCGAACTGGGAGTTGGCCGCCAGGATGTCGACGCCGGGGGCGGTGATCTCCGGCTTCAGCGCGCCGTCGATACGGGGGCCCCTGCTGGAGAACGACGCGAGCGAGTCGGTGGAGTCGACCGCGCCCACGGTCAGCGCCGAGGTGGCCGCCCCCGGTGCGACGATGGTGTTCGGATCCTCACCGAAGTTGCCTGCGGCGACCACGAACAGCGCGCCGGTCTGGGCGCTGAGCCGGTCGATGGCCTGGCTCATCGGGTCGGTTCCGTCGGACACCTGGCTGGTGCCGAGGCTCATGTTGATGATCTTGGCGCGCCGGTCGACGGCCGCCCACTCCATGCCGGCCAGGGCGTAGGAGATCTGTCCGCTGCCGTGGTTGTCCAGCACCTTGCCGATGCTCAGGCGGGCGCCCGAGGCGACGCCCTTCTCCTTGCCGCCGGAGGCCGCACCGGTTCCGGCGATGATGGACGCGACGTGGGTGCCGTGTCCGGCGTGGTCGTCGGTGTTCTCGTCCGGTACGAAGCTCTGGCGGGTCGCGATGCGGTCCGCCAGGTCCGGGTGGCCGGCGTCGACGCCGGTGTCGAGGACGGCGACGTCCACGCCCTGCCCGGTGTCACCGCCCTGCCAGACCTGCGGGGCGCCGATCTGCGTGGTGCTGTCGGCGAGGTCGGCGTGGATGGGGGCGTCGAGCCAGATGTGCGAGATGCCGCCGCCGAAGGACGGCTGGGCGTTCTGGGCCCGGGCGCCGTCGTTCGCCGCCGCCCCGGCCACGGACTTCCAGAAGTCGTCCGCGCGGGAGCGGTCCGCGGTCAGCGCGGCGCCCTGGATGCTGTCCAGGTTCCGCACCCGGGCCGCGCCCTCGGGGACGGCGGACGAGCGGCGTGCGGCGCCGGGCTGCGTGTAGGAGACGATCAGCGGCAGCCGGGCGCGGTGCGCGTCGTCGTATCCGTCCGCGATCAGGTCCGTGACGTTGAACAGCTGCCGGTCCAGGGTGCCCTGGGCCAGGAAGGGCAGGGCGGACTCGGGGTAGACGTAGAGGTCGTCGCCCGACGTCGTGATGCGGGTCCGCGCCGGCAGCCCGTCGGCACCGCGGACGGTGACGGTGCCCCCGGACTGTCCGCCGCCCCGGGCGGCCTGACCGGTGGTCACGACGTCGCCGGTGATCAGTGTGACGGTGTGGTCGCCCGCGGGTACATGGTCCGCGGCGGATGCGGATGCGGATGCGGATGCGGGTGATGGAGTGGGAGCGTCGGAAGGGGCGGCTGCCTGAGCCGTGATCGGGCTCGTGAGGGCGAGTACCGAAGCGCCGGCGATGACCGGCACGCTCCAGCGTCTGTGGTGTCGCTTCAAGGGTTTCCCTGGTTGGGGTCCGGGCAGGGGACGATCGCCCCCAGCCGTCCAGGGGCGTCACACCGCAGCGGGTTGGCGTCACCTGGGCGACGTGATCATATGCATGTCTGAATTCACTGTGAAGAGTGGTGCCTCCACCTTGTGAAACTCGGGGCAACGATGCGTTCCGCGCGGTGGGTGCTCAGCGCATCCGTCTGCACCGTATTCGGGGGAAGTGGCCTCCGGGCAACGGCTGATGCAGGTGACAGCCGGGGTGGACGCGCGCCGTATCCCTCGCCTGCCGCGGGGGAGGGCGATGGCGGAAACAGTGGTGACAGTGTGCCCGATCGTGCTCGTGCCGGCGTGGGGGAGTGGAGATCCGCCACCGGGGTGTCCGTGCCGTTATTCCCTTGGAGATCCGGTCCAACAGCCTGCTACGTTGCAAGACTTTGCCCCGATCGGAAGGATTGCCATGGACGTCCCCTCCCTGCACGGCCGGTTCCTCGACGACGTGCTTCCGCGGATCCAACGGGACGACCGCGTCAGTGGTGTTGCCATCGCGGGGTCGATCGCCGGTGGACACCCCGACATCTACTCCGATGTCGACCTGATCGTGGTCATCGACGACGAGGCGTTCGACTCGGTCATGGCGGAGCGTCTCACGCTGATCGGTTGCTGGGCCGCCCTCGTGGCCGGATTCACCGGGGAGCACGTCGGCGAACCCCGCCTGATCATCACGCTCGTCGGGCCGCCCCTCCTCCACGTCGACTTCAAGTTCGTGCGGGGCTCCGACTTCGCCGACCGCACCGAGGACCCGGACATCCTGTGGGACCGCGACGGCCGCCTTGCCACCTCACTCGCGGAGCATCCGCCGGCCACCCCGTCGTTCGACCTCCAATGGATCGAGGACCGGTTCTGGACCTGGGTGCACTACGGCGCGACGAAACTCGGCCGCGGTGAACTGTTCGAGGTCATCGGCCTCCTCGGCTACCTGCGCGAGGCCGTACTGGGCCCCCTGGCGGCCCTCCGGGTGGGTGCAGCCCCCCGCGGTGTGCGCCACCTCGAATCCATCGCGCCGGACGAGGCGCGTGACCTCCGGGCGACCCTGTGCGGTGACGACCGGCACGACGCCGGCCGGGCCCTCCTCGCCGGCGTCACGCTCTACGCACGGTGGCTCGGGGAGGCCGGAGTGGCGATCGAACGTCACCCTCACGCCGAGAAGCTCGCCGTGCAGTACCTCCGCGACGTCATCGACCAGGCGAACTGACCGGGCCGTCTCCGCGACGACGGGTGTGGCGCTCGCGGCGCTCCGCCGACCGGTGCGTGCACATCCAGTCCCTCTTTTCATGTCAAGCCCCGAACTGGAGTGACGTGACGGAATCCGAACGGTAGGGCCGAATGGAATGCGAGGCGTTCCGGAAGGCAAAAGGGGTGACTTCCGTCATCGCCTCTGCCATCGACCCGATATCGCGGCACCGACTGTGGGTGAACGACCATGCACTGGAATGACGAGCCACGATCCGCGAGCTCCTCCGGTCCCGACGGGCAGGAGGAACGACCGTGACCTGCAACAGCTTTGAGCAGTCCACTGCGGCTTCGGCCGGCTCGCAGGGCGTGGCCGGCGCTTCGGGATCCAGGGCGGAGAATCGCGTCGAGACACTTCTTGCCGAAGTTCTCGCGGGTGTCCTGCGAACCGAGCAGGTACCGGCAGACGGTCATTTCTTCACCGACCTGGGTGCGGATTCTCTGCTGATGGCTCATTTCTGCGCCCGCGTACGCAAGCGCGACGACCTACCCACCGTCTCGATGAAGGACGTCTACCGGAATCCCACCATCCGCGGCCTCGCCGCCGCCCTGGAGCCGCGGGTGGAAAGGCCCGAAGAGCCTCCGGCCGGACCAGGCGCCGAGGTACCCGGTGCGGCGGCAGCACCCGCCGCGACGGGCACCGCGCGGTACGTGCTCTGCGGGGCGCTCCAGCTGCTCGTGTTCCTCGGCATGTCCTTCGTATCCGCCCTCGCGGTCACCCGCGGGTACGAGTGGATCCGGGACGGCTCGGGATTCGCCGGTGTGTACCTGCGGTCCGCGCTGTCCGCCGGCGCGGGGTTCGCCGGTCTCTGCGCCCTGCCCGTCGCCGCCAAGTGGATCCTGATGGGGCGCTTCCGGCCACGGCGCTTCCCGGTGTGGAGCCTCACCTACCTGCGGTTCTGGTGCGTGAAGGCCCTGATCCGCACCAGCCCCATGCGCCTGTTCGCCGGCACCCCGCTGTACGTGCTCTACCTGAGGGCGCTGGGAGCGCGTGTCGGACGCGACAGCGTGGTCCTCTCGCACCATGTGCCGGTGTGCACGGACCTGCTCACCGTCGGGCGGGGGACCGTCATCCGCAAGGACGCGCTCTTCTCCTGCTACCGCGCCCGTGCCGGAATGATCGAGACCGGTCCGGTGACGCTCGGCCGGAACGTGACGGTCGGCGAGCAGGCCGTCCTGGACATCGACACCTCGATGGGCGACGGTGCCCGGCTCGCCCACGCCTCCGCGCTCCACAGCGGCCAGGCCGTTCCCGCCGGCGCTTCCTGGCACGGTTCCCCCGCCCAGCCGAGCGGCACCGATTTCCGGGTCGTCCAGCCGCTCGCGTGCGGCACTTGGCGCAAGGCCCTCTACACAGCCGCACAATTGGTGCTGTTGCTCGGGGTGTACCTGCCGGTGGCGGTGGGCGGTCTCGCCCCGCTGTTCGCCGCCCTGCCGCAGCTGGACGTGGTGTCGGCCCCTGAGCACGCCTTCTCCAGTCCCGCGTTCCACATCGACGCACTGACCGCCTCGCTCGTGGCCTTCTTCGGCGGTCTCCTGGCTTCCCTGGTGGCGGTGAACGCCCTGCCTCGCCTGCTCCGCCGGACGATCGAACCGGGAAGGACCTACCCCCTGTACGGCTTCCACCACGGTGTCCAGCGGGCCCTCGCGCGGATGACCAACATCAGGTTCTTCGTGCTGCTCTTCGGTGACAGCTCCGCCATCGTCCACTACCTGCGCTGCCTCGGGTACGGCCTGCGCCGGGTCGAGCAGACGGGTTCGAACTTCGGCTCGCTGGTCAAGCACGACACGCCCTACCTGTGCGAGGTGGGCAACGGCACGATGGTCGCGGACGGCCTGTCCGTCATCAACGCCGACTTCTCCAGCACGTCCTTCCGCCTCTCCCCGGCGGCGATCGGCGCGGGCAGCTTCCTCGGCAACAACATCGTCTACCCCGCGCACGGGCGCGCCGGTGACAACTGCCTGCTCGCCACGAAGGTCATGGTCCCCATCGACGGCCCCACGCGGGAAGGCGTCGGCCTGCTCGGCTCGCCGAGCTTCGAGATCCCGCGGACCGTGCAACGTGACCAGCGGCTCGACCACCTCGCCACCGGTGAGGAGCGGCGGCGCCGCCTGGCAGGCAAGAACAGGCACAATGCCCTCACCGCGCTCCTGTACGTGCTGATGCAGTGGTTCCACTTCCACGTCGCCGCCCTGGTGGCGATGACCGCCGTCGACCTGTACCACGTCCACGGCGTGGCGCCGGTCGCCCTGGCCGGCCTGATCACCCTGATGTTCACCGTCGCCTACTACGCGCTGGTCGAGCGGGTCGTCACCCGCGTACGGCCGCTGAAGCCCCTGTACTGCTCGATCTACGAGCCGTCCTTCTGGCGCCACGAGCGCTTCTGGAAGCTGACCACCCACCGGTACATGCAGCTCTTCAACGGCACCCCGTTCAAGAACCTCGTCTGGCGGCTCCTCGGCGTCAGGATCGGCCGGAGGGTCTTCGACGACGGCTGCTCCCTGATCGAACGGGGCCTGGTCACCATCGGCGACCACTGCACCCTCAACACCGGCACGGTCATCCAGTGCCACTCCCAGGAGGACGGCGCCTTCAAGTCCGACCACGCCAGGCTGGGCGCCGGTGTGACCCTCGGGGTCGGGGCATTCGTCCACTACGGCACCACCGTGGGCGACGGGGCCGTGCTGGCCGCCGACTCCTTCCTCATGAAGGGCGAGGAAGTCCCCTCCCGTGAGGAGTGGGGCGGTAACCCCGCCCGGAAGGCCGCCGCCGTCCACCAGCTGCCGGGTGCCCGGCGCACCCCGCCGCCAGGCGGTCCTGAGGCGGGGCCGGGCAACCGGGACACGCTCGCCGCCGTCGCTGCTCAGCATGGCGAGGTCGCCCGCCCGCGGCAGACGCTCGGCACCCCCTGACCCCGGCGGCGGTGTGCGAGGACGGCGCCGGACCGCCCCCGCACACCCGTCGTGGCCCCGCTGACGCTCAGGTGATCAGCCGGGCCGGGGTGGTGGCCGCGTGCACGAGGACCTCCAGAGGCCCTCGCCGGAAGATCCGGGTCCAGGCCAGGGCCAGGACCATCGCGGCCGCGGCGAAGGAGAGCAGGACCGGTAGGGCGGCGGAGTCCGGCAGGTCGTCGACGCCCAGGGCCTTGATGGCGACGATGTGGCCGACGTACGCGGTCAGCGAGATCGAACCCACGGCGATCACGGGCGTGGCCGCCCACCGCACGCGTGCCGACCGTTCGACCACCGCCAGGCAGGTGGCCAGCACCAGGAGCGCGACCCCGGTGTTGCCGAGGATCGAGAACGTCGTCTGGCTGTGCGGCGCGGCCACCAGCAACCAGGACGGCGTGTCGACGACCTGGTCCCCGTACGCCTGGGACAGCGCGTCCGACCACCAGGCCGAGGCCGTGGGAGCGCCGTCCGTGGCCGCACTGATCGCGGCCCGCGCGCCCGGAGCCAGGTGCAGGGCCAGCCAGGAGCCGCCGTAGCCGAGCACGGCCAGTGCCGCCCCGCACACGGCGATCTTCGCGTGCACGCCGGGCCGCCGCAGGTCGAGCCGGGCCACGGCCATTCCGGCGATGAGGAAGGACACCCACGTCAGCACCGGGTAGTCGCCGGTGACCAGCAGCTCCAGGAATCCGTCCGAGCCGGTCAGCCGGGCCAGCGGATCGTGTGCGATCACCGTGTCGCTCCAGCCGCCGTTGTCGATGGCGACCCGCAGTACGTACAGGACCTGTGGCAGTACGAGCGCGGTGACCGCCGCGATCAGCGCCAGCGTGCGGGCCCGCAACCGGTACAGGGGCAGGACGAGGAGGAAGGCGAGCCCGTAGTAGGACAGGATCACGTCGATGGACGTGCCCAGGTCCGTCAGCAGGTACCCGAGGACGATCAGCAGGCCGGCCCGGATCAGCACGCGGCCGATGGCCTGCCGTCCCGCGCGGCCGGTACGCGGCTCCGGCCGGCCCGTGAGCAGGACCAGGGCGAACCCGGCCAGGAGGGCGAACAGCGCCGAGGACCGGCCCCGGGCCAGCTCCATCGCCCAGCCGAGCGGGCCGCCCACCGAGGGGTCCGGACCCACGTGCGCGGCGAACATCCCCAGGATGGCCAGACCTCGCGCGAGGTCGACGCCGATCAACCGCCCAGCCCCCGCGGGGCGGAACGGGGAGGGGGCCGCCGGGACCTTCTTGTCGAGCGACGGCGAGTCCTCGGCCGCGACGAGTGCTGGGTGGGTCATGCGCCCCAGACTTGTGAGGTCACCGGTCGCACGCCATCCGGCGGGTGTCGGGATTTCCCCCGCCAAGTGGCTGGCCCGCGCCCCCGCCTTCCGCCGTTGTGACGTTCCCGGTGGACGAAGGCTCCCGGTGAACGCGGCCACCCCTGAGGGCTCCGACGCCGCCCCGATCCCGGGGGTCCGGGGGGGTGCGCCGCGTCGGGCAACCCTCCGGGAATGGCCGTTCCGTGCGGGAACCGTGAAGGGCGGGCTCCGGGGTGACGGGGAGGACCAACGGTCACCCTCCGGCCATGTACGCGCCAACCATCCGGCAACTGCACGCCGTCCTGCACAACTGCAATGCCCTGGCACCACCAACCGGGCCTCACGGCCGAACTCCGCACGCCAGGGATTGCGCACCCACATGCAGCCTTCCGCATCACCTTCTCCGTCCGGACACTCCGCCGAACTGCGTGACGCCGTACGCCGCTTGGACAGACGCCGCTTCCTGACCGTCACCGGGGCGGCGGCGACGCTGGCCTTCGCCGCGAACATCCCGCTCGGCGGCACCGCCGCGGCAGCCGAGGCGAGCGCCGTGCAGATCACCGAGAATCCCTTCACGCTGGGCGTGGCCTCGGGCGACCCGATGCCCGATTCGGTGCTGCTGTGGACCCGGCTCGCCCCCCGCCCCTACGAGACCGGCAGCGGCCTGCCCCAGAAGCGCTTCAAGGTCCGCTGGGAACTCGCCCACGACGAGCGCTTCACCCGCGTCACCAAGCGCGGCACCGTCGACGCGCACCCGGAGTACAACCACGCCGTGCACGTCGAGGTGGGCGGCCTGGACGCCGACCGCGTCCTCTACTACCGGTTCCGCGTGGGCCAGTGGGTCAGCCCGGTGGGCCGTACCCGCACCGCCCCGTCGAAGGGCGCCCGGCTCACCGAGCTGCGCCTCGCTGCGGTGTCCTGCCAGGCGTACCACGACGGCTACTTCACCGCCTACCGCCACCTGGCCGACGAGGACCTCGACGCGGTCTTCCACCTCGGCGACTACCTCTACGAGTACGCGGTCACCGCGACCGGGGGCGCCCGCGCCTACACCGACCGCGTCCTGCCCGGGATCTTCAACCGCGAGACCCTCACGCTGGACGACTACCGGCTCCGGTACGCCCTCTACAAGTCCGACCCCGACCTGATGGCGGCCCACGCGGCCCACGCCTTCGTCGTCACCTGGGACGACCACGAGACCGAGAACAACTACGCGGACGGCACCCCCGAGAACGACGTGCCCCCGGAGGAGTTCCTGCTGCGGCGGGCCTCCGCCTACCGCGCGTACTGGGAGAACCAGCCGCTGCGGCGCCGCCAGCTCCCGCACGGCCCCGACGCCCAGCTCTACCGGCGCCTGCAGTTCGGGCGGCTCGCCCAGTTCGACATCCTCGACACCCGCCAGTACCGCTCCGACCAGGCGTACGGCGACGGCTGGCAGGTCCCGGGACCGGAGTCGCAGGACCCGGCCCGCACGATGACCGGCACCACCCAGGAGCGCTGGCTCGTCGACGGCTGGCGCACCTCGAAGGCGACCTGGAACGTCGTCCCCCAGCAGGTCACCTTCGCCCAGCGCAAGGACCGCACGACACCGGACTTCAAGGTCTCCATGGACTCCTGGGACGGCTACCCCGCCTCCCGGCAGCGTCTCCTCGACGGCTGGGAGTCCGCCGGCCGGGACAACCTCGTCGTCCTCACCGGTGACGTCCACGTCCACTACGGCTTCGACATCAAGAAGGACTTCGACGACCCGGCCTCGAAGACCCTCGGCACCGAGATCGTCACCAGCTCGATCACCAGCGGCAAGGACGGCTCCGACAAGCCGTCCAACTGGGCCACCTACCTGCAGGCCAACCCGCACCTGAAGTTCTACAACGGCCGCCGCGGCTACGCCGTGGTCACCCTCGGCAAGGACGCGGCGCGCGCCGACTTCAAGACCGTGTCCGCGGTGACCACACCCGGCGCCCCCATCACCACGGCCGCCTCCTTCGTCACCGAGGCCGGCAACCCGGGCCTCACGCCTGCCTGACCCGCTGAAAGGGCCGCAGTACGCAGCGGGACCCCGGGGGCGTTCCCCGGGGCCCCGTGCCGTTCGGTCCGGCCACCAGCGTGCGGAGAAGTGACGGCGTGGCGCTGACGTGCGAAGATCCGGCGTCAGGATTCGACCGACCGGGCCGACCGAGCGTTCGCCGGTGGTCGACGGTCCCCCCGCGCGGACCCCAGGACCGGACGCCCGCCCCACCGCCGTGGGGCGGGCGTCGGTCGTTCTGCCGGGCTCGTGGCCTCTGCCTCGCGCGGAGCCCGGAGCGCGGGTTCCCCGTGCCGGGGTGCAGGCGGCCCGGGTGCCGGCACGGACTTCCGGCCCCGGGTCGGCCTGCATACGGTGAGACCGGACAGCCGGCCGCCCTGTGACGTCGGGCCGTGAATCCTCGGGACCTGGCCACCCGCTACGACAAGACCGCCACCATCTACCTTGCCGCGCCGAGCCGCTTGCGGTTCGCGGCCTGGTCGGCCGGCCGCGGGATCAGGGACGCATCCCACACCATCGGTGGTGACTGCGGGTCGCCCGAGACGAATACGCCTTGTCGGCCAGGATCATGTCCGGTGTGGTACTTGAACGGGATCACGTCGATCACCTGCCAGTGATCACGTCACCGCGCTCCCGCCTCGATGCCCGGTCCGGCGGCAGCGGCTCGATCTGCCCCAACTGGGCATCAGTCAACGACAGACATCCACCAACGATCAGACAATCCGAGGGAAACGCCTAGTCCGCTTGCAGGACGAAGAACAGGAAGCAGAGGAAGCGCGGTTGGGCCGCGATGGCCTCGGGGAACAGCTCACGGGCGGCGGGGTCGGGATCCGGCTCGCTGATGGCCGTGATCCGGAAGCCTGCCGCGGTGAACGCATCGGTCATCGCATGCAGCGGCCTGTGCCAAAGCCTCATCAGGGCGGTCCGGCCGCCCAAGGTCCACTCGTCGGTCCAGGCGGTGGTGTCGAAATAGCCGTGCTCGGCTGCGCGGCCGGCCTCGCGGTGCATGGTGGCGATGGCGAAGGGATGGTCGACGGACGCGATCAGCCGGCCGCCGGGCTTGAGTACGCGGCGCAGTTCGGCCAGCGCCGGCCCCCAGTCCTCCAGGTAGTGCAGCACCAGGGACGCGACGACATCGTCGAACGTGTCGTCGGCGTAGGGAAGGGGGCGGCCCAGGTCGGCCACCTGCAGGTCCGCCGCCTCGCCGAGCCGGCGCCGGGCCAGCTCCAGCATCCCGGAACTCGCATCGAAGCCGCTCACGAGGGCGCCACGGTCACGCAGCGCCGCGGACAGGGCCCCGGCGCCGCAGCCGGCGTCGAGGATCCGCCGGCCGGCCACCTCCCCGGCGAGGGCCAGCATCGCGGGACGCTCGTAGTAGGCATTGATCAGGTTGGTCTCGTTCTCACTCGTGTACGCCTCGGCGAAGCTGGTGTAGTCGTTGACCTTCGGCGGATCCACCGTCACGGCCGACGGCGAGGTGCGCCCGTGGTGGCTCGCGTGCCCTTGCTGCTCGTCAGAAGTCATGGTGCGAGGGACGTCGGTCCGCAACAGTTCGGTTCCTGGCCCTGTGATGTGCCGCGCCGGCGGCGTGATGCCGTGAACCAGTTGGTCGCGGCCATCGCGGAGGCCGTCTCCCGTTCCCCTGTGACGGTGAGGGCATCGAGGGTGGCGAACTGCTCCGTGTTCAGGGTCGGTTCGGCAGTCGCGGCGTTCTCGGCCTCCCGAGCGGCCCGCGCACGCTCCGTGATGTGACCCACCACTCTCGTCTCCTGATTGCCCGCGGAGGAAGTCGCACACTAGGTTGTGTGGATAGAACGTTCTATCTATTCACGTCCCTCGCCCGCACCACTGAAGGAGTAGCGATGTCCCACCGTCGTCCCGTTCGCCCCGTCCGTCTCGCCGTCGTCAGCGCGGTCGGCCTCGCCCTGGCCGCCGGACTGGCCACGACCGCCTCGGCCACCTCGGACCATCACGCCGAGCCGGCAGGCAAGCCGAGGCCCAAGCCGACCGTCGTCCTCGTCCACGGTGCCTGGGCGGACTCCGCCGGCTGGAGCGGCGTCGTCAAGCGCCTGCAGGCCGACGGCTACCCGGTCACCGCCCCCGCCACGCCGCTGCGCGGTCTGGGCAGCGACGCCGCCTACCTGGCGGACTACCTCAAGACGATCAACGGCCCGGTCGTCCTGGTGGGCCACTCCTACGGCGGCGCGGTCATCACCAATGCCGCCACCGGCAACCCCAACGTCAAGGCACTCGTCTACGTCGCCGCCTTCGCCCCCGACAAGGGTGAGAGCATCACGAACCTGGTGGGCAAGTTCCCCGGAAGCCACCTCAGCGACGACCCCGACGCCCCCCTGCCCACGGCGCTGAACGCGGTCCCCTTCACCCAGGCCGACGGCGGCACCGGCGTCGACCTCTACATCAAGCCCGACAAGTTCCGCGACGTCTTCCTCAGCAACCGCGTCAGCAAGAGCAAGGCCGCCGCGCTCGCCGCGACGCAGCGCCCCGTCACCGCGCAGGCCGTCAGCGAGCCCTCGGCCGTGACTCCGGCCTGGAGGACCATCCCCTCCTGGTACCTCGTCGCCCGCGGCGACCGGACGATACCCCCCGCCGCCGAGCGCTTCATGGCGTCGCGCGCGCACGCCCGCACCATCGAGGTCGACGGCCCGCACGCGGTCCACCTGACCGATCCCAAGGCCGTGACGCGTCTCGTCGAGAAGGCCGCGACCGCGCGCTGACCCACCCCCGCCCGCGGCCTCCTCCCGGCACTTACGGGAGGGGGCCGGGGGCCGTGCGCAGGAGCCGGACTCAGGCCGCGGCCATGAGCACGGCGACCCCGTGCTCCAGGACGGCGCCCGCGGCCCGGGCGTCGCCTAGGTAGCCGGCCACCATCGCACCGTCCCGCATGGCCATCATGGCGTCGGCCGAACGTGCGGGATCGGCTGCACCGAGCCGCTGGAAGGCGTCCTGCAGTACCTGGAGGAACCAGGCGCGGTGTCGCAGCACCGCCTGGTGGGCGGGGCTTTCGGGGTCCGGGTACTCAGCCGTGGCATTGATGAACGGACAGCCCCGGAACCCGGCGCCGCACACTTCCTCACCTATGCCGTGCGCCACGGCGGAGAGGAAGTCGGAAGGCGAACCGATGCCTGCCTGCGCCGCGGTGATCCGGTCCCGGATCTCCTGATCCGTCGCCTCGAGGTAGGCGCGCACCAGGTCGTCCTTGCCGGCGAAATGCCGGTAGAAGGTGCCCCGGGCGACGTCGGCCTCCGCCATGACGCGGTCCACCCCCACGGCCCGGATGCCCTCGCCGTAGAAGAGCCGGCTCGCCGTGCCCAGCAACCGTTCACGGGCCTCGGAGCGGCGGACCGGCGCGGATGCGTGCGTAACGTTCGACATGGCTACAGCATAGAACGGTCTTTCTACTTCCGGGGGTGGATCTCGTTGCTGTGGCGCCACTCGCGTGGGAGCATGCGCTGTTCATCGCCGGTACCGCGGGACTGCCGCTCCGTGCCGGTGCGTCGTCGGAACCAGGTGGGGAACGTGGGCAGAGGGGTGGCGCGGGCAGCCGCGGCGGTGTGCGTGCTGACCGTGGCTGTTGTCGGATGCGGATGCGGGCGCGGGGGCGGGGACGGGGGCCTGGACGGTGCGGGGGCCTCGCACTCCGGGAGGCAGGCCGCGGCACCCGCGAAAGTCCTGGGTCACCGGGAACTGGAGCGGACCGCTCTCGGGTCGGGGGACGTCGACGGATTCAGCGTCGGCCCCGTGGTGGGCGACGTGGGGGCCGGTCAGCCGGTGGTGGGCCCGGTTGCCCCCGTCCCCGCGCGGTGCAAGCCGCTCAACGACATGACCGCGTTCGTCGGCAGGTACCAGCCCGTGTGGCAGGTCGCGAAGATCGTCAGTCGCACGTCCGATGAGGGCGACACGTCCTCCACGACGGTGGCGCTCAACTCCTACCGGCAGCAGGAATCGGTCAAGGTGATGACGGAACTGCGCGGTGCGGTGGACACCTGCACGAAGTTCGCGCCACCCGGGTCCTCGGTCACCGGCTGGACGTACTCGCAGATCCGCAAGCTGCCGGATCCTTCGCTGGGGGACGACGCGCTCGCGTACCGCATGACGCTCGACATGCCCGCGGACGACATGGGCCCCGCGCACTCCGTCGTCTTCACCTACGTGGTGGTCCGGAGCGGAACGACCGTCACGACGTTCGCCTCGAACCTCTTCGGCGTGAACGGCAAACCCACCGAGGTCCCCCGGCACGTCATCGACGCCCAGCTCAAGAAGCTGAGCCAGGCGTCGTCGGGCTGAGGGACCCGGTGGCGGCACCCGGGTGCGGTATCCGTCCGGGTCAGTTTCGGGCGGCGCTGAGCTGCTGTTGGGCCCAGGCCAGGTGCCATGTGTCCAGCGGCGTCCCGGAGTTCAGCTCCAGGCCGGGCACCGGCTCGAGACGTCCCCCGCGCAGTTCGGCGAGGAGGCGCTCGGCTTCGAGGGAGGGGTAGTCGAGGTAGCCGCGGTCGTCACCACCGAAGAAGGTGCCCCGCAGCGCCTCGCGCAGCTCCGCGTTGCGGGCCAGGCGCTCGGGCAGGTCGGGGTTGGCGATGAAGTCGCGCCCGAAGCCGACGGCGTCGACGGTGCCGTTCTCCACGGCGCGCAGGGCCTCCTCGCGTGCGTAGCCGCCGGTCGCGATCAGACGGCCCGGGTAGCGCTCGCGGGCCCAGGCACTGTCGATGGAGTCGGCCGGCCGGCGCTCGGCCGTGGAGTCGTCGTTGCCGACGATGCCCGGCTCCACCAGGTGCAGGTACGCCAGGTCGCGAGCGGCGAGCGCGTCCACGACGTAGCCGAACAGGGCCTCCGGGTCGGAGTCGGCCATGTCCTGGAAGACGCTGCTCGGGGATATACGGACGCCGATGCGGTCCGCCCCCACCGTCTCGATCAGGGCGTCGACCACCTCCAGCAGCAGGCGTGCGCGGTTCTCGACGCTCCCGCCGTAGCGGTCCGTGCGCCGGTTGGCGCTGTCCTGGAGGAACTGGTCGATCAGGTAGCCGTTGGCCGCGTGGACCTCCACGCCGTCGAAGCCGGCCGCCAGCGCGTTCGTGCCGGCCTGGGCGAACTGGGCGACGACGGCCTGGATCTCGTCGATCTCCAGCGGTCGCGGCGTCACGAAGGGCACGCGGCCCTCGTCGGTGAAGACCAGGCCGTCGATCGCGATGGGGGAGGGGCCGACCGGGGTCTTGCCGTCGGGCTGGAAGACGGGGTGCGAGGCGCGGCCGGTGTGCCACAGCTGCGTGACGATGGTGCTCCCCGCGGCGTGCACCGCGTCGGTGACGCGCTTCCACCCCTGGACCTGGGCGTCGCTCCACAGGCCCGGGATGCCGGGGCCGCCGACACCTTCGGCGGAGACGACGGTGCCCTCCGTGATGATCAGTCCGGCCGAGGCGCGCTGGGTGTAGTAGAGCGGCGCGGAGGGGCCGGGGCTGCCGTCCGGCAGGGAGCGGCTTCGCGTCATCGGCGGCATGACGAAGCGGTTGGACAGGGACAGGGCGCCGAGCCGGACGGGGGCGAACAGGGGGCTGTCGTGCATGGTTTCCTCTCCGGGAAATGGGGATGGGGCTGAAGAGCGGTGAAGGTGCAGGCCAGGCGGCTGTGGGCCTGGAGGTGTGACGCCGGGTACGTGGCGGTCGCCGACGCGGGCGTCGGATCTGCGTCCCGGCCGCCGAGCCGTGACTTACGCCGCCTGGTACCGGCGGGTGCTGACCTTCCCGCCCAGCGACGTGGCCGCGCGGAGTGCCCAGTACGGGTCGCGGCGCAACTCCTGGCCGAGGAGGACGGCGTCGGCCTGGCCGGAACGGACGACGGCCTGCGCCTGGGCCGGCCCGGTGAGGGGGCCACCGGCGGCGACGGGCATGCCGGTCTGGTTGCGGAGGAGGTCGCCGCCGGTGGGGACGTCCATCAGGTCCACGCCCCGGGCCTGCAACTCCTTGGCGAGGCGCAGGGTGTCGTCGGTGATCTCCTCCGGCCAGTCGGGGTCGGACGTGCGGAAGAAGACCGGCAGGTCCTGCGGCCACACGGCGCGGACGGCGTCGACGACCTCCAGCGCGAAGCGGGTGCGGCCCGCGAAGTCTCCGCCGTAGCCGTCGGTGCGGCGGTTGGTGTGCGGGGAGAGGAACTGGTTGATGAGGTAGCCGTGGACGCCGTGGATCTCGGCGACCTGGAAGCCGGCGTCCAGGGCGCGCCGGGCGGCGTCGGCGAAGTCCGCCACGATCCGGCCGATCTGCTCGGTGCTGAGCTGTTCCGGCGTGGTGGAGCCGGTGCCGAACGGGACGGCGGTGGGACCCCCGGGCGCCCAGCCGTACTGCCTGCCAGGGGAGCCGGGGAACCTGCGGTCGACCCAGGTCCCCTCGGTGGCGTCCCGGTGCCCGGCGGCGAGCTGGATGCCGGGCACGGTGCCCTGGGACTTGAGGAATGTGGCGATCCGGTGGAAGGCCTCGACCTGGGTGTCGTTCCAGATGCCGAGGTCGTACGGGCCGGTCCGGCCCTCGGGGCTGACCGCGGTGGGTTCGGTGAGGATGAGCCCGGTGCCGCCGGTGGCGCGCGCCGCCAGGTGGGCGAAGTGCCCGTCGTTCGGCACGCCCGCCTGCTCGCCGTCCGGTGGGGCGGTGGACTGGCACGTGGCGGCCATCCAGATCCGGTTCGGAACGGTCAGTGACCGCAGGGTCATGGGCTCGAACAAGGTGGTGCTCACGAAACTGCCTCCTGCTGGATGGGGGAGTGGGTACCGGGCGAACACCGGACGTCATCGCGCCCGGTGAGGCGTCCAGCGGTGCGGCTTGCTGGCTTGCGCCGGTCGTGTCGGTCCTCTCAACCGTCACATTCCACGGTACGGTATGGATGGTTATGTCCGGAATGTCGGGATCGAGATGGTCCGAATCGGGAGACAGCGATGCCGACCGTGCTGCCGATCAGTGCCTACGTCGTGCTCGGCCTGCTGAGCAGGCAGGACGGCGCGACCCCCTACCAACTCGACCAGAGGATCCGCCTGAGCATCGGGTACTTCTGGGTCTTCCCCCGCTCGCAGCTGTACGCGGAGGCCGGACGGCTGGTGCGGCGCGGACTGGTCGTCGAGCACCAGGAAGAGGGCGGCCGCCATCGCCGCACCCTGTCACTCACCGACGAGGGGCGACGCGAGCTGTGCCGGTGGCTCGCCGCCCCGACGCGGGCGATCACCGAGATCCACGACGAGGGGCTGCTGCGGCTGTACTTCCAGCCGCAGGCCTGTGACGCCGGCGGTCCCGGCGACGCGGACACGGTGGACGCGATCAGCCGGCTCGCCGCGGAGCAGATCCAGGCCCACGAGGGCCAACTCGCGGAGTACCGGCAGCTCGTCACCTCCGGACTGCTGCGCGCGGGCTCGCCCCAGCGGGCGACGGTGGAGGTGGGGTTGCGGTTCGAGCGCATGATGATCGGCTTCTGGCACGAGATCGCCGCCTCGCCGGCGGACCTCATAGGCGACGGCGCCGAGGAGGCGTGAACGACGGCGGCCGTCGCGTGTCGCATCCGTCCGCGCCGACCGGCGCGAGGGGACCCGGCGGACGTGCCCACCGCGGCGCGACAGGGCGGGACGCCGGAACCGGCATCCCCGTCACACTGTCGGCGCTCGCGGCGCTGGTCCTCTGGATCCAGGCGCCTTTCTCCTACGTCCGCTGGCGCAGGCCGCTGCGGCTGCGGATCGGGGCCGACGGCATCGGCATGCGCGAAGTGTCCGGCGAGGAGGGGTACTTCCGGTGGCCGCAGATGGCCACCGTCACGATCGGGCGGCGGCCGTACGGCCCCGACCTCCGGCAGTGCCTCACCGTGTGGCCGCTGCCGGGCACGCACGCGGGCGACCACCCCAGCCACCTCTCCGACGGCCACCGGGCCTACGTCCTGGACCGGCTGGACCGCCTGACGGAGGCGCGGAGGCGGTCGTCCCGGTGCTGTGCGCGTACGCGGGGGAGCGGTATGCCGAGACGGCGTGACGCGGGCGGAAGAGGCGAGCTCGGGGCGACCGGCCACGCACCTGACCGGCAGCAGGTCGTGCATCCCGTTCCAACGCGGTCCGAGGGGTCCCGGCCGCTCCGGCGAACGCGGTCGACCGCCGCTGCTCCTGGGGAGCGGTGTGCCTGTACGAGCACTCCGGCTTCCCGAGCCCCCGGTCGGGCGCAGCCCGACCGGGGCCTCGTCGTGCCCGTGCCGGTGCCTGGCCGGACTACGCCTGGCTGCCGCCCGCAGGCGTACGAAGCCGGATGCCGTCGCAGCGATGAGTTCCCAGGCGCCCACCGGTCTACCTCCCGACCGAGACGACCAACGCATCGGAAGTCAGACATGGGCCTGATCCACATCGAAATGTTCGCGACCCTCGACCTCGTCGGGCAGGCGCCCGGCGGCCCCGACGAGGACCCGGAGGGGTTCCCGTTCGGCGGCTGGCAGGCGCCCCTGCTGGACGAGGTCTCCGGGGCGCAGGTCGGTGCCGCGTACGAGGGCACGGACGCCCTGCTTCTCGGCCGGCGGACGTACGACATCTTCGCCGCCTACTGGCCGCACCAGAAGGGCGGCGAGGACGGCGAGATCGCCACGCTCTTCAACAGCGTCCCGAAGTACGTGGCCTCCCGCGGCAGGCCCGACCTCTCGTGGGCGGGGTCCACTCAGCTCGGCCCGGACCTGGCCGGCGCGGTGCGCGAGATCCGCGACCGGCACGAGCACGTGAAGGTCGTCGGGAGCCTGAACCTGGTCCAGACCCTCCTGCGTGAGAAGCTCTTCGACCGTCTCGACCTCTGGATGCACCCGATCGTGCTCGGCGTCGGGAAGAAGGTGTTCGACGGCGGCGCGGTCCCCACGAACGTCACGCTCCTCGAACCGCCCGCCGCCAGCCCGACGGGCACCGTGTACCTGCGCTACGGGCTCGCCGACGGCACGCCCGGCACGGGGGACATGAGCGCACCCGATCGCGGCGTCGGGCGCGGTGATTGACGCCGGCGGTGCATGCGCCGGGTCGGCATTCCGTCACGGCGTCCGCGGTTCGAACCGCCGACGCAGCGACGAAGTGCCTCCCCGGCAAGCGGTGCGGATCCCCGTCCGGCTCCTTCGCCGCCGCGCAGGACGGAATCGTCTTCGACCTCTTGATGCCGCAACAGCACCGCCGTCACATCCGACTCGTCGCGTCATGGCGTCCCACGGCCGAGGGCGGGTCGTGGGGCATCAGTGGTCGTCCCAGTCCTCCACGAAGAACCGGGCTTCGCTGACCACGGTGTCCTCGGCTCTGGCGGCCCGCACGTACATATGGGCCCCGTCCGGTCCCAGGTCGCCGCCGCAGCCGATGAGCAGGTCGATCCGCTGCTTCTCGATGTACCGGGTCAGGTCCGTGTCGACTGCGGACAGCGTCCTGCCGATCAACTCCATTCCGGCGAAGGTGACCTGGGGACCGGTCCGTCCGTGCACGGTCACGGCCGCCAAGGTGGGGAACCCCTCTAGGTGCCAGTAGTGGGCGGTCACCCCGGCGTCGTGAAACCGGTCCTCATCCAGGTACCAATGCCCGGCCTTCCTGTGGACCGGCCACGGATAGTGGCCCTGCCGTTCGGCCGGTACCTCGCCGCCCAAGGCGGCCACGACCTGCTGCGGGAGCATCCCGAACCGGAGCGGACCGACGCTCTCCAGCGGAGTGAAGCCCCAGTGCGGTCTGTCCTGCCCGGCCCTCACCGGCCATGCCCCCGGGTTCGTCTCCCGTGCGCGGACGTCACACCATTGGATGACCGGATCGGTCCCGTACGGGTCCTCGGCCAGCTCCGGGCCGACGAGCAGGGCGTCGGTGATCACCGCGTCCCTCCGCACCGCGTACCCCTGCGGATCCTGCCCCCACTCCAGTGCGGTACCCAGGGACACGCCCCACGCGGCGACCTCGGGATCACCGCTCCAGTTCACCCGGACCTCCACCCCCTCGCCATGGGCGAGAGCGTGGATGCCCGCGCGCACCTCGGACGGGGCTCGGGCGATCAGTTCCACGTCCCGCAGCCGTACCTGCGGACCCTCGTACGCCTGGATCGCGACGGCGGCCAGCCGCGTCCCCGGCCCGTAGATCGCGGTCACTCCGAGGCCCCCGTACCGCTGCCAGGACAAGGTGCATTCCCTGCTTTGTGACACGTGGACGTCCGCCCCGTCCAGCGCTGCCTTGACCTGGTCGGGACTCATCCCGAACCGCAGCGGACCCACACCCACCAGCGGATCAAGCTCCCACTGCGCACGCTCTTCAGGCTTCTTGTTCCGCCAGAACATCCCAACCCCCACGAGGATCCGAACAGCCCGGCGCTCGGCCGGTGATCATGTCCGGCACCCTAGGTGTGCGCACTGACACGGAGGCCCTGGAGACATCGTCGGCGGCGGTTCGCGGCATGTCGCCGCCGGTCACCCCGCGACCGCGCCCGGAACCTCGTCGGAGGCCGCGGGCGTCGCGGCTCCGGCGTCCTCCCAGGCGCGCAGGTACGCCTTGATCGCGTGCCGGTTGCGCTGCAGCACCTCGATGCGTCGCTCAATGCTGCTGAGCTGACGTCGCAGTCCGTCCAGGTCCTTCGCCGCCGGGCAGGACCGGACCTCCGTCCCCTCCTTCGCGGCATCGAGGCAGGGCAGGACCTCGCGGATCATCTCCGTCGTCAGGCCGGCTTCGAGGAGTTCGCGGATCTGCAGGACGCGGTCGACGGCGGGCTCGCCGTAGCTGCGGTACCCGTTGGCGCTCCGGAAGGGGTGGAGGATGCCGACCTCCTCGTAGTAGCGGAGCAGCCGCGGCGCGACACCCGTCTTCTCGGCCAGGTCCCCGATCTTCACATCGCCCTCCTTGGCTGGGCATCCGGTGCGCCTCGCCGCCGCACTGCGGGCGACCGGCGTCGCCGCTTGACCTTCACACTAATGGAAAGGTTTAGCTTCTTGCACGGCCCCGGAGCTGCCGGCGCGGGGTGACCGGGACCGTGCCGAGAAGAATGCGAGATCGAAGATGCCGACAGGATCCAGCAAGGGATGGACCGCTGACCGCATCGCCCCACAGGAGGGCCGTACCTTCGTCGTGACGGGCGCGACCAGCGGTCTCGGTCTGGTGACGGCGCGCGAGCTCGCCGCGCACGGCGGCCGGGTACTGCTCGCCGTCCGTGACACCGCACGGGGGGAAGCGGTGGCGTCCTCGCTGCGCGGGGCGTATCCCGGCGCCGAGGTCGCGGTGCGCCGGGTCGATCTGCTGGACGTGGACTCGATCCGCCGGGCGGCGGAGGAGATCGGCGAGGAGGAGTCCGTCGACGTACTGGTCAACAACGCGGGCATCTCCATGGTCGAGCACTCCGTGACCGCGCAGGGCGCCGAGCGCCACCTCGCCGCGAACCACCTCGGCCACTTCGCCCTCACGGCGCTGCTGGAACCGGTGCTGCGCCGGTCGCCGGCACCGCGGGTGGTCACCGTGACGTCGTACATGCACGAGAAGGGCGAACTCGACCTGGACGACGCCGCGTGGTCGCGGAAGTACACGCCCCTCGCCGCCTACTCGGCATCGAAGCTGGCCAACGCGGTCTTCGGCGTGGAGCTCGCCCGGCGCGAGCGGTCGTCTTCGTCGCCGATCACCAGCGTTCTCGCGCACCCCGGCTACAGCAACACGCCGATGCAGAGCAAGGGCACCGGGCCCGTGGGGATCGCCATGCGCGTGTCCGGCAGGCTCTTCGCGCAGAGTCCGGAGAGGGGAGCCCTGCCCCAGCTCTACGCGGCGACCGAGCCCGATCTCGCCGCGGGCTCCTACATCGGACCTGACGGCAAGGGCGGACGATCCGGGCATCCCATCCCCGTGCAACTGTCGGCGGTGGCCCAGGACCCGGAGCTCGGACGCCGGCTGTGGGAGCGCTCGCAGCAGCTGACCGGGGTCCGCTGGCACACCGCCTGAGTCCGTACGGGCCGTCCGCGGACCGCCCACTGGGGGCCGCGGGCCGGGCGTGTGCGTGTTCCGCCCCACCCCGGAGCTTCAGGGGTGGGGCCGGGCGTGCCGCGTCACCAGGCGCTGGCGCCGCCGTCGACGGCGTAGTTCGCCCCGGTGATGTAGGAGGCTCGGTCGGAGGCGAGGAAGGCGGCGAGGTCGACGATCTCTTCAGGTCGGGCGAAGCGCTTGAGGAGGGTCTTGCCGGTGATCGCGTCGCGGGCGGTCTGGTTGTCGCCGAGGTCGCGGTCGCTGGCAGGGGTCAGGACGGGGCCGGGGCTGATGGCCACCGCGCGGATCCCGTGCGGGGCGCCTTCGAGCGCGAGTTGCCGGGTCATGCCGATGACGCCGGCGTTGGCAGCGGTGTGCCCGACCATCGGGGGGTTCTCCCCGGCGATCATGCCGGCCATGGAGGCGACGTTGATGATGACGCCGCCCCCGCGGCGCACCAGGTGGGGCCAGGCGAATTCCGAGACGAAGAAGGGGATGTCGAGTTCGCCGGTGATGGTGGCGTGCCAGTCCTCGACGGAGAAGTCGGGCAGCGGGCCGAAACGCAACGAGGCGGCGTTGTTGTAGACGACGTCGAGCCCGCCGTAGGCGGCCGCGGCACCTTCGACGAGGCGCCGCACTTGCTCGGGGTCGGTGAGGTCGACCGGAGCGATGCCGGTCATCTCGCCGCCCGCGCGGCGGACGAGTTCGGTCGTCTCCTCGTTGGCGTCGGGGTTGATGTCGGCTCCGACGACCTTGGCGCCTTCTCCGGCGAACACCTGGGCCGCGACGCGGCCCATGCCTCCGCCGGTGCCGGTGATCAGCACGATCTTGCCGTCAAGAAGAGGTGTCATGGGAGTGCTCCTGGTCTGTGCGGGTGTGCGGGTGTGCGGGTGTGCGGGTGTGCGGGTGTGTGCGTGCGTGTGTGCGATGCCGTGGCCCCCCGGGCGCTCGCTGCGGGCGGGCGCCCGGGGTGCGTGCCACGGCCTGGTGAGGCGGGCCGTGCGATGCGCTACTTCGTGGTGGGGGGAACGGTGCCGGGAGGCGTCCCACCGCGGAGCTCGTCCAGGAACACCCCGAAGTTGCCCTCCGACCAGTGCTCGACGGACTGGCCGTGGATGACGCGGTCGATGGAGATGCCGCTGAGCTGGACGTCGCGGCCGGAGGCGGGGATGCCGAAGACCGTGCCGGTGTGACGCCCCGCGAAGCTCCAGCGGGTGACGACCTTGTCGCCCTCCACGATCTGGTCCAGGACGGTCATCTTGAAGCCGGTGAGCCCGGCCTTGATGTCGAGGTCGCCCGTGATCCAGTCGTCCCGGTTCTCGGGGCCGTTGAAGCCGTGGAGCACCAGGTCCTTGGAGATGTAGCGGTCGAATCCGGCGGCCAGGTCGCCGTTGTAGCTGGCGTAGTACGCCGAGGTGACCTGCAGCGGCGAGAGGTAGTGGTGGTGGGCCGCGTGGCCGGACGAGGCGGCGTTCGGTGCCGGGCTCTGGGCCGCGGCCGGGACGGCCACGGCGGTCAGGGCGGCGGCGACGGCGAGGCCGGTCATGGCGGCCGGCACCTTCTTGCGTCCCATGGACGTGGGAGTGACGGGGGTGGATGCGGCCTCACGGGTCTTGTGGAAGATCACGGGGCACTCCTCAGCTGATCATCGGTGCCCGAGAGCACCGAAGTGATTGACACGTCAAGCATCCTCCCGGGCTTGACAAGCGTCAAGCGGTTTCCGGTGGGGGCCATCCCGCGGCCACCCGGCCGATGACCGGCATGGAAGACTTGGATCACCGGCGATCGCCTCGCCATCCCGCCGGGGATTTCGGACGCGCGCGCCGCCCACCAGGCGCGATGCGCCAGTACCGGGGGCATGACCGGCGCGGTGACCGAGGGGGAGTGCGATCGACGTCAGCCGGCCGACGCCGAACGGAGCGATGCCAGAGTGACCGACGGAACACCGGATCAGGCGCCGGCGGCGACGGCGCGCGGGAAGTACGCCCCCGTCCGGCTGCGCGAGAGCGAGATCCTCCGGCGGGGCCTGGACACCTTCGCCGAGCTCGGCTACGCCGCCACCACCATGCGGGAGTTGGCCCGGCGGCTCGGCGTCAGCCACAACTTCGTCCACGAACGGTACGGGTCGAAGGGCGACTTCTGGCGCGCGGTGGTGGACTTCGCGCTGCGGGACGCCCAGCCCGCGCTCGACCGGCTCCTGGCCGAGTGCCACGACGACGGCGAACGCCTACGGGCCGTCGTCGTCCACCTGTACCGCCTCGCCGCGAACGACTCCGCCATGAACCGGTTGCTCACCGACGAGTCGACCCGGGACTCCGGTCGCCTGGACTATCTCCACCAGCGGTTCATCAAGCCGTTCTGGGACAGCATCGAGCCGACGGTCGACGGCCTCATGACGGCGGGCCGCATGCCGCGCGTCCCCCCGCACGTCCTGTACTTCGCCGTCACGGGCCCCGCGCTGGCTCTGGCGCAAGACCCGATCGCCGACCGGCTCAACCCCGACGAACTCCCGACGGCGGAGCGCGACAGGAACACCATGGCCGACGCGCTCTCCGCGCTTGTCCTGCACGGCCTGCTTCCGCCCTCGGACCACGGGCCCGTCACCGGCCGGTCCGGGCGGGCCTGACAGCCGGGGCGGTCGCGTCAGGAGGCGATCCTCGCCAGGGCCGCGGCGAGCGCCTTGAGGTCCAGGCCGTCGAGGTGGTCGAGGAAGCGACGCCGTACGGAGGCCAGATTGGTCGGCCACGCCTCCCGCAGCCGGGCGAGGCCGGCGTCGGTGAGGACCGCGTTCCAGCCGCGGGCGTCCTGGGTGTCCTTGACGCGCTGGACGAGCCCGTCGCTCTGCAGCCGGTACACGGCCCGCGTCATCCCGCTGAGCGACCGCTCGCAGGCGACGGCGAGATCGGTCATCCGCATCTGCCGCTCCGGTGCCTCGGACAGGTGCATCAGGGCCATGTACTCGGTCAGTGGAAGCCGCTGCTCGCGGACCAGATCGGCGTCCATGGCGCGGGGCAGGGCGTAGATGACGCGGTGCAGCGACCGGATGACCGCCTCTTCATCCGGGCTGAGGGGCGTGATTCCCTCCGGGGCCGCTTCCTGCTGCGGCATGACGTCAGACATGCCTCAAGATTACTTGCTTCGAGAAGTAAGCGAACGCTTTTTCGCCGTGACGCGGCTCGCATCCGCGGCGGCCGCCGAGCAGAAGGCGATCGCGCGGTGCGCCGTGGCTGCCTACACTCCCGGGCATGTCATGCCGCATCAGTGAGCTGGTCATCCATGCCGCCGACGCCGAGAGGCTCGCCGCGTTCTGGAGCGAGGTCCTCGGCTACGTCGAACTCGGCCGGGAGGACGACGGAAGCATCGAGATCGGGCCGCCCGGCGTCGGCTTCGGCGGCCCGCAGCCCACCCTCATCCTCAGCCCGAGCAGCAATCCACGGACCGGGAGGCTCCCGCTGCACATCGACGTCAACCCGGTCGACCGCGACCAGGATGCCGAGCTGGAGCGCTTGCTCGCGCTGGGCGCGAGGCCCGCCGACGTCGGCCAGACCGGCACCGAGAACTGGCACGTGCTGGCCGACCCGGAAGGCAACGAATTCTGCCTTCTGCGCCGCCGGCTCCAGCCCCTCTGACACCACGGGGTCCGGGGCGGCCGGGGGAAGCCGGGTTCCGTCGGCTCAACGAGTCAGCGCCTGGGCGCGCAGGCGGGTGAGGATCCGCGACAGGAGCCGGGAGACCTGCATCTGCGAGACGCCCAGGTGGGCGCCGATCTCGGCCTGGGTCATGTCGTGCCCGAAGCGGAGGGAGAGGATCAGCCGATCCCGCTCGGACAGCTGCCGGATGAGGGGCTTGACCGCCTCGATGTCGTCGACCTTGCCGTAGGCGGCGTCGTCGTAGCCCAGGCGCTCCGCCCAGGCAGCGCTGCCGTCGTCGTCCTCGGTCGCCGGCGCGTCGAGCGAGGCGGCCGAGTAGGCGTTGGCGGCGGTCAGGGCCTCCAGCACCTGCTCCTCGGTGATCTCCAGGCGGGACGCCAGCTCGGCCGTCGTCGGGGCCCGGTCCAGTTCGGCTTCCAGGGCGTCGGTGGCCTTGGCCACCTCGATGCGGAGTTCCTGCAGGCGCCGGGGCACGTGGACCGACCAGCTGGTGTCGCGGAAGAACCGCTTCATCTCGCCCACGATGGTCGGCACCGCGAAGGTCACGAACTCCACGCCGTAGGCGGGATCGAACCGGTCGACCGCCTTGATGAGGCCGATCGTGCCCACCTGCACGATGTCCTCCATCTGATCGGCGCGCTGGGAGAACCGGCGGGCCGCGAAGTGCACCAGCGAGGTGTTCATCTCGATGAGCGTGTTGCGCACGTACTGGTACTCGGCTGTGCCCTCCTCCAAGGCCTGCAGCCGGGCGAACATCACCTTGGAGACCTGCCGGATCTCGGGCGGCGTCATATTGCCCGGCACCTCGGGAAGCGCGTCCGCAGCGCCGTGCTCCTGCGTCGCCGCGACACTGCCACCGGCCACTGCGATCTGCATCTCGGCAACCCTCCTCGTCGGTATGTTCCAGCCTGCACCCTCGGTGCGTCACCCGCCTACCCCCGCCCAAGCCCGGCAGTCCACGGGTTCCCGCGCACGAGTGAGTGGTGTTTGCGACGCCGCCCAGCGGTCAGGCGAACCACAGAACATGACCTCGATACCTGGGAAGGTGAGCAGCATGGCCGCCAATGAGAAGGCCAAGGCGAAGACCGAGCAGGCCGTCGGCAAGGCCAAGGAGGCCGCTGGAGAGGCCGTGGGCAACGAGCGGCTGACCGCCGAGGGCCGCATGGAGCAGGCCAAGGGCGACGCGCGCCAGGCCAAGGAGAAGATCAAGGACATCGGCCGGCACTGACGACCGGCACCGAGCTCATGTCCGTGGGGCGGCCCGAGCGGGTCGCCCCACGCTCATGCCCGGTCTCACGGCCCGTCAGGCAGGCGTCCGAAAGGGGCTATGCTGCCCCGCACCAGCCAGAGAGCCGGACGGGATCCAGGGCGCCGGCCCCGGCCCCGGCCATGGTCCCAGCGGGAGCGAGTGCCCCACCCGGGTGCGGGGCTCGCCTCGAGAACGAACGGAACACCGCGCATGCCTCAGCCGTCCCAACGTCGTATCGCCATCTTCGGCGCCGGCTACATCGGCCTGGTGACCGGGGCCTGCTTCGCCGAACTGGGTCACGACGTCGTGCTCCGTGACGTCCAGCCGGAGAGGATCCGTCTCCTCGAGGCGGGTGACGTGCCGATCTACGAGCCCGGCCTCGGAGACCTGATCGCCCGCAACAAGGAACGGCTGACGTTCACCCTGGACGCAGAGGCAGCCGTCAGGGACGCCGAGGTCGCCTACGTCTGCGTGGACACCCCGCCCACGGCGTCGGGGGACGCGGACCTGTCCCGGGTGTGGTTGGTGATCGACGCGCTGAAGACCGCGTCGCACCTGGCGGCGGTCGTGGTCAAGAGCACGGTGCCGGTGGGCACCGCGGTGCGGGTGCGCGCCGCCCTGGACGCTGCCGGCCTGACGCACGTCGGCTACGCCTCGAACCCGGAGTTCACCGCCGAGGGCAAGGCGGTCGGCGACTTCCTGCACCCGGACCGGATCGTCATCGGCGTGGACGACCCCGCCACCGCCGACCTGGTCAGGAGCCTGCACCACGGCATCGACGGCCCCGTGGAGGTGATGGACACCGCGTCCGCCGAGATGGTCAAGCTCGCCGCGAACGCCCTGCTCGCCACGAAGATCACGTTCACGAACGAGATCGCGACGATGTGCGAGGCGACCGGAGCCGACATCGAGCACGTGACCCGCGCGATCGGCCTGGACCACCGGCTGGGCCCGTACTTCATGCAGGCGGGCCTCGGCTACGGCGGCAGTTGCTTCCCCAAGGACTCCCGGGCGCTGCGGGCGATGGCCAGCAACGCCGGCTACGCCTTCCAGCTGCTGACCGCCGTCATCGAGGTCAACGACCTGCAGCCGCGGCGGGCGATCCAGCGGCTGAAGGCGGAGCTGGGCGGCCTGGGCGGCACGACGGTCGCCCTGCTCGGCATGGCCTTCAAGGCCGGTACGGACGACATGCGCGAGGCGCCCAGTACGGTCATCGCGTCCCGGCTGCTGACCGAGGGCGCCACGGTCCGGACCTGGGACCCCCTCGCGCAGCCCGGCGCCGTCGAACCGTGGTCGTCGACGACCCGCCACGCCACCCCTCTGGAGGCGATGACCGGGGCCGACGCGGCGCTGATCGTCACCGAGTGGCCCCAACTGGCCGAAGTGCCCTGGGAGCAGGCCAGGGACGTCATGCGCCGGCCGCTGGTGTTCGACGGCAGGAACGTGCTGGACCCGGCCGGCATGGCAGGGCTGGGCTTCACGTACATGAGCGTGGGCCGTCGCACGGTCTCCGGTTGACGGCTGACGGCTGACGGCCCGCGGGGGCCGGAGCGCCGGGGGCCCGGGCCGGCCCGCCGGCGTGGTCGCCCGATCAGCTGTTGAGGCGGCGCAGTGCCACGGTCCGCCGGGCATCGCGTGTCTTCGCCGTGGCGGGGGGTCGCGTGGCTTCTGCGCGTGCCATCGCCGCGAGGCGTGCGAATTGCTCACCCATGCCCCTGGTTCCGCTCAGCGGGGTGAGGCCGTGCGGCCACACGGCCCTGGCGAGCGCGACGTGACGGGCGCCGCCGAGGATGACGACGGGGTCGACGGCGGCGATCCGGAGGTCTTCCGCCTGGGCGCGGAGAACTGCGTCGGTGACCGCGTCGGCGTGCCCGTGCGGGGTGTCGTACGGGTCGATCTCGTCGTCGAGGTCCAGCAGGCCGTACCGGGCGGAGAGGATCACGAGCCGGTCCGGTTGGAGCGCCTCGGCGGCCTTCCGGCACGCGCGGTGGTAGCTGCCGATGTACATGTCGGCCGCCCTGGCCCGGTGGTCCAACTTGCGGGAGCCGCAAGGGATGACGACCAGCTCCGGTCGGAAGCCGTCGGTGTACTGCCTCGGAGTCATGCAGGTTCCTTCCGGGTCCGTCTGCGCTCGGACGCGACGGACGCGAGCTCTCGCGCGGTCCGTCCTCGTCCCGTGCCATGAGGTGCAACACGGCGGGGGGAGAGGGCCGTGGCGGAAGGACATGCCATCGGGGCCTCACATCCGGACGTACCGCGGAGCGGGGCGGGTCCAGTAGGTGACCGGTCGTATAGTTCTCGTATGGGAAGCACCAGTGGTGCCAGGGAGAAGATTCTGAGCGCCGCTCACACGCTGTTCGACCAACGTGGCTACGCGGCGCTGGGGCTGGCGGAGATCTGCAGAGCGGCCGGAGTGCCCAGGGGCAGTTTCCACTACTTCTTCGCCTCCAAGGAGGCACTCGCGCTCAGCGTCATCGACGAGCACTGGAACGCGCAACGACGCGTCTGGCTCCGCCTCCTCGATCCCGACGCGGAACCCCTGTCGCGGTTGCGGACGCTCTTCGAGGCCACCAGCGCCCAGCAAGGTGCGGGACAGCGGGACTGCGGCATCGTCGCGGGCTGCATGTTCGCCAACTTCGCGGTCGAGTCGGGCGAACTGACGGAAGTCGTCCGCGAACGCCTGCGGGAGATCTTCGAAGCGCAGGTCGGCATGGTGGAGTCGGTCGTCGTCGAGGCTCTGCGGCGGGGCGAGGTGACCGTCCCGGACACGCGGGCGGCCGCCCGTTCCGTGGTGGCACAGCTCGAGGGCCGGGTCCTGTTCGCCAAGCTCTACAACAGCACGGCGCAGCTCGGCCCGCTGTGGGTCAACTGCCTTGCGCTGCTGGGTGCCCGCAGCCCTCAGGCGCCCGCCGCATGAGACGGCGTGGTGCCGGTGTGCGGCCTGGGAGGTTGTGCCTCTCAGGAGGGAGCAAACAGGTCGTGGCGTCGGCGCGGGTCGCGCGCGCACGATGGCGGGTGGAAAGCCGGGGAACGGCGGTTCCGCCGTCGTCGTCCTGGGGTCCTCGGGGAACCGCGGCGACCGCGGTCCGCGCGGCGCATGACCGGGAGGTGTCCCATGTTTCACAAGCAGCCTGGAGCGGGTCCGCTCACGGTGCTGGTGTTCGTCTTCCCGGGGGTGCGGCTGCTCGACGTGACGGGCCCCATCGAAGTCTTCGCCTCGGCGAACGAATGGGGCGGACCGTACCGGGTGCAGGTTGTGTCCGAGGACGGGGCGGAGGTGGTCACCGCCGCCGGGACGCGTCTCAGTGCCGACCTGTCCGTCGCCGACGTGCACGAGACGTGCGACGTCCTGGTGGTCCCGGGCGGCCCGGAATGGGAAACCGTGATCAAGGACGACGCCCTGCTGGACGCCGTACGGGGACTGAGCGGGAAGGCCCGCTGCACGGCATCGGTGTGCACCGGGGCCTTCCTGCTGGCCGCGGCCGGGCTGCTGGACGGCCGGCGGGCGGCGACGCACTGGAGGCAGACCCGGGAACTGGGGCTGCGCTACCCGTCCGTGAAGGTCGAGCCGGACGCCATCTTCGTCCGCGACGGGAAGATGATGACCTCGGCCGGCGTCAGCGCCGGCATCGACCTGTCCTTGGCTCTCGTCGAGGAGCACTACGGGGCGGAGGTCGCCCGGGCGGTCGCCAAGGACATGGTCGTCTTCATGCAGCGACCGGGCGGCCAGTCCCAGTTCAGCGCGCGCTCCCGGCTGCCGCACCCGCGCCAGGAGATGCTCCGCGAGGTCCTGGACTCGGTAGCGGAGAACCCCGGGGGCAACCACTCCCTGACGGCCATGGCCCGCAGGGCCGGCGTCAGCGTCCGGCACGTCACGCGGCTGTTCTACGACGAGGTGGGCACCAGTCCGGGACGGTACGTGGAGCAGGTCAGGCTGGAGGCCGCCCAGGCGATGCTGGAGACCGGTGACGACCCCATGGCCGTCGTGGCGCGGCGCACGGGATTCGGCTCGCCCGAGTCCCTGCGCCGGGCGTTCGTACGACACCTGGGGGTGACGCCGGCGGCGTTCCGGGCCAGTTTCCGGACGACCGGCCTGGGCGCCGGGGACCTGAGCCCGACGGCGGGCGCGTAGCACACGGCGATGTGCGTCATGGCCGGCCGTGAGCGAGGCCACGGGCAACAGGCTTCCGGGAGTTGAACGCTTGGGAAACAGCGGCCCTCGGCCGTTGTGAAGCCGCCTTCTCGGGTAGGAGTCGCAGGTGGACGTCGGCGGCCCGAAGCGAGCAGAAGGCGATCACCATGACCTCCATCGGTCCGACTCCCGAACCCGGTCGCCGCGGGCGACGTGCGTCGGCCTGCCCCGAAGCAGAGGCGCCGCGGGCACGGAGCGCGGTGGAGGACACCGAGGCGGCGCATCCGGAGCCGACACCCCTGAACGACGATGAACACGCCTGCACGCTGCCGCACTTCCACAGCGCCCTGTCCCTCATGCGGCGAAGGGTGCGGAAGATCCTGGCCGAGTGGGAGATGGCCCCGCCGGTCGCCGAGGACGTGCTGCTGGTCATATCGGAGCTGGCCACCAACGCCATCGTGCACACCGACGGCCCTGCGGGTCTGCGTCTGTCGTGGACCGAGGTCGACGGGCGCAGCGCGGTGCGCGTCGAGGTCACCGACTCGGGTCCGTCGGAAGGGCTCCGCGCGGCGGCGGGCGCCACCGACCCGGACGAGCACGGCCGGGGCCTCGGCATCGTCAGGGCCCTGTCGGCCCGGCACGGCGTCCGTTCCGACTACCCCGGATTCACGCACTGGGCGGACCTGTTCGCCGCTTGGAGACCTTCGCGCCGCGGCTCCGTCCGGTCAGCCGACCCGCGAGGCGCAGGCGAGGAACGGTCCGGCCGCCTTGCTCCACGACTCGCCCCGGGCGAGAGCGGCAGCGCCCTCCGTACGGAGTGAATCGACCACGGGCGTGAGGAAGTCCGCCCACCAATGCTGTACGGCCTCGGGCTTCAGGCCGATCGTGGCGACCGCCGCGCGCACCCTGTCCTCGAGGACCGCGGCGCCCTCGTCCAGGTCGGTTCCCGACCACTCGTCCACGTGCTGGGCCATCAGAGCCCAGGAGATCCGGATCATGCGCCGGATCGTACGGCCCGCGGCCGGCACGCCGTCGCAGCGGTCCCCCTACGACGGACACCCCCGGGAGGACGGTCCCAGGGGTGTCGTGCGCCGTCGCGGGAGTGGTCAGCGGAAGGCCGACTCCACGAGCTCCTTCTGCTGCGCGGCATGCCGCCGGGCGGAACCCACCGCGGGGGCCGAGGCGGACGGCCGGCTGACGCATCCGAGGGGGCGGCCCGCCAGCCGTTCCACGTGCGGCCTGACGAAGGACCAGGCCCCTTGGTTCTCCGGCTCCTCCTGCACCCACCGCACCTCGGCGTCACGGGGCAAGCGGGCGAGCTCCGCGCCGAGTTCCTCGTCCGGGAAGGGGTAGGGACGCTCCAGCCGGATGATCGCGGTGTCCCGCAGGCCGGCGTTCCGCCGGTACGCGTCCAGGTCGTAGAAGACCTTCCCCGAGCACAGCAGCACGCGCCGGGCCTGTGCGCCGTCGACGTCCCGGTCCGGTACGACCGGTCGGAAGGAGCCCGTGGTGAAGTCCGCCAGCCCCGAGGTGGCCTCCTTCAGCCGCAGCATCGACTTGGGGGTGAACACCACCAGGGGCCTCCTGCGCTCACCGAGCGCCTGCTGCCTGAGCAGGTGGAAGTAGTTCGCGGGCAGCGTCGGGACGGCGACGGTCATGTTCCCCTGCGCGCACAGCTGGAGGAACCGCTCGATCCTGCCGGAGGAGTGGTCAGGACCCTGACCCTCCAGTCCGTGGGGCAGCAGCAGCGTCACCCCGGAGCGTTCGCCCCACTTCTGTTCCGACGACGCGATGTACTCGTCGACGACGCTCTGCGCGCCGTTGGCGAAGTCGCCGAACTGGGCTTCCCACAGCACCAGCGCGTCGGGCCGCTCCAGCGAGTAGCCGTATTCGAAGGCCAGGGCCGCCATCTCGGACAGCATCGAGTCGTAGGGGGAGAAGCCCGCGCTGCCCGCGCCGAGGCCGTTCAGCGGGGTGTGCTCCGCCCCGGTGCGCCGGTCGGTGAGCACCGCGTGACGCTGGCCGAACGTGCCGCGGCGGGAGTCCTGTCCGGACAGCCGCACCGGCACCCCCTCCATGAGCAGGGAGCCGATCGCCAGGGTCTCGGCGGTGGCCCAGTCGATCGTGCCGGCGTCCAGCATCGTGGCGCGCCGGTGGAGCTGCGGCAGGACGCGCGGGTGCACGGTGAAGTCGGCGGGCTGCCCGGTCTGGGAGGCGATCACGTGCCGGGCGGCCGCCTCCGTGATCGCGGTCGGCACCGGCACCGCGGTGTCGTCCCGGTGGTCCGCGGGGGTGGCCGGCTTCGGGGAACCGGCCGCCGTCAGGGCCCGCGTCTCGGCGAAGGCCTGCTCCAGGCGCTCCCGGTAGTCCCGCAGGGCGCCTTCGGCCTGCCGCTCGTCGATGGCCCCCCGGTCGACCAGGGCCTGGGCGTACAGCTTGCGCACCGAAGGCGTGGCGTCGATGCGGTCGTACATGGCCGGCTGGGTGATGGACGGGTCGTCGACCTCGCTGTGCCCGTGGCGCCGGTAGCAGATCAGGTCGATCACGACGTCCTTGTGGAACGCCTGGCGGTAGTCGAAGGCCAGGCGTGCGATCCGTACGACGGCCTCGGGGTCGTCCGCGTTGACGTGGAAGATCGGGGCCTCGACCGTGCGCGCGACGGCGGTGGCGTAGGTGCTGGAGCGGCCGCTGGCGGGCGAGGTCGTGAAACCGAGCTGGTTGTTGATGACGACGTGCACCGTCCCGCCGGTGCGGTAGCCGGGCAGCTGCGACATGTTCAGCGTCTCGGAGACCACGCCCTGCCCGGCGAACGCGGCATCGCCGTGGACGACGACCGGCAGGACGGGGAACGCCCCGCCGTCGCCGTCGGCCAGGTCCTGCTTGGCGCGCACGACCCCCTCGGCCACCGGCCCGACGATCTCCAGGTGGGAGGGGTTCGCCACGACGGAGACGGCGATCGCGCCCCCGTCCAGGGCGTGGTAGGTCCCTTCCGCGCCGAGGTGGTACTTCACGTCGCCGGTCCCCTGGACCGACAGGATGTCCACCGCGTCCTCGAACTCGTGGAAGATGTTCCCGTACGACTTGCCGATGATGTTGGCCAGGACGTTGAGCCGGCCCCGGTGGGCCATCCCGATGACCGCCTCCCGCATCCCGTGCCGGATGCTGCGGAGCAGCAGGGCGTCGAGCAGCACGATTGCCGACTCGCCGCCTTCGAGCGAGTACCGCTTCTGGCCGACGTACTTGGTCTGCAGGAAGGTCTCGAAGGCCTCCGCGGCACCGAGCCGGTAGAGGACCTGCAACTGGTCGGCACGGTCCGGCCGGGGCGAAGGCGCCTCGATCCGCTCCTGCACCCAGCGGCGCTCCTCGAAGGCCTGGATGTGCATGTACTCGGCGCCCACCGTCCCGCAGTAGGACCTGCGCAGGACGTCCAGCACACCGCGCAACGTCATGGTGTCGCGCCCGGCGAAGCCGTCGACGACGAACTCCGCCTCCAGGTCCTCGTCGCGCAGCCCGAAGGCCGCGATGTCGAGCTCCGGGTGCGTGGCCACCCGACCCGCCGCCAGGGGGTTGGTGTCGGCCACCAGGTGTCCGCGTACGCGGTAGGCGTGGATGAGCGCGGCGACGCGCACGGCCTTGGCAGCCGCTTCTCGCGCGTCCTCGTGCGGGGACGGCGTGCCGGCACGCTCCTGACGTCCGGCGGTGGCGGCGGGGGAGACGAAGAAGTCCCTCCACTGCTCGTCGACCGATCCGGGATCGCGCAGGTAGCGCTCGTACAGTTCGTCCACGAGCCATTCGTTGAGGCCGAATTCCGGTCCTTGGAGTGCCGGTTCTTCGGCGCTGGATGTCGACGCCACTGGGTGGATCGCCTTCTTTCCTCATTCGGGACAGCCGATGGCGGGCGCAGTCGCAAGGGCCCCGTCATCCGCGCAGGGCTCCCGGTGGGGGAGCGGCCCCGTCCCGTGCCGGCGGGGTGCGCGCATCGCTGACCGTGTGGCACCACCGACCTTAGGACGGTGCCGGGCCGACGCCGAGGGCCGAAGGTGCCGGGGAGGCGTCACATCAGGACGTTCCCCCGCGCCGTGCAGCGCCGGTGCGTACGGCGCCCGCTGGGTTCCGCCGGCCGGACGTCCTGATGTGAGGGTGTCATGGCACGCGCAGTGATGCGGAGGGAGCCGAACGTCACCGTAACGTCGTAGGGCCAACGAGCCGACGGCTGCGGCCGCGGCCCGTGAGCTGTTGGGCCTGGGGGCGGTGTGCCGATTGCCGACGGCGATTCCCGATGCGAGGAAAGAAGCGTTCTCCGCCGTGACATCCGACCCCAGCGATACCCGGTCCCTCCCGCCCCGGAGCGACGCGGGGCCCCGGCACGCCACCCATGCACGCCCTCGGCTGCCGGCCTTGACCGGGACGCGACGTCCGCACCTGGGCCCCAGCTGGTTCGCGGCGGTCATGGGCACCGGCATCGTCGCCAACGCGGCGGTCACCCTGCCGCGGAGCTCCGCCTGGCTGCGCGACGCGGCCACGGTGGTCTGGGCGGGTGCCGCACTGCTCCTGGTCGTCCTTGCGGCCGGCTACCTCAGGCAGCGGACGCTGCGGGTGCACGCCGGCGATCCGATGCTGGCGCCGTTCCTCGGGGCCCCTCCGATGGCACTGCTCACGGTGGGGGCGGGCGCGCAGCTGCTCGGCCGGCAGGTGCTCGGAGCGCATACGGCCCTGAACGTGGACTGGGCGCTGTGGTCACTGGGCACCGTACTCGGCCTGGCGGCGGCCTGCGCGGTGCCGTACGTGATGGTCACCCGGCACCGCTTCGCTCCGGACGCGGCGTTCGGCGGCTGGCTGCTGCCGGTGGTGCCGCCGCTGGTCTCCGCGGCGACGGGCGCCCTGCTGGTCCCGCACACACCGGCAGGGCAGCCGCGGCTGGCCCTGCTGCTCGGCTGCTACGCGATGCTCGGGCTCGGCCTGGTGGCGGTCCTGCTGGTACTGGCGATGGTCTTCAGCCGGCTGGTCCACCACGACGCACCCACGGGAGCGGTGGTGCCCACGGTGTGGATCGGCCTGGGCGCCGTCGACCAGGCGGTCACGGCGATGGGCTCGCTGGCCACGGCGGCGCCCAGCGCGCTGCCCGCTCCGTACGCCCGGGCCGCGGCGGCGTTCGCGCTGCTGGGCGGAATCGGGCTGTGGGGCTTCGCGATGCTGTGGCTGGTGCTCGCCGCGGCGCTGACCGTACGGCAGCTGCGCGCGGGACTCCCCTTCGCGCCCAGCTGGTGGTCCTTCATCTTCCCGCTCGGCGCCTGCGTCACCGGCACGGGTGCCCTCGCCACCCGCACCGGATCACAGCCCTTCGTGTGGACCGCCGTCGTGCTCTACGTCCTGCTCGTCGCGGCCTGGGCGGTGGTGGCCTGGCGCTCGCTGCACCACGCCGCCGGCCACGTCGCCCCGCGGGGCGCCCGCAGGGAAGCCCGGACGTGAACACCCCCGTGCGTCGCCTCAGCCCGTGGTGGGACGCGGGGCGCGGGGGTGGATCCTCGCACGCTGCACCTGCGCGTGATGGGGTTCCTGCACGCCGGCCTCGGTGACGTGGAGGATGGTGCCGCGCACCGCGGTGGCCGTGGGCGAGGCGAGCCCGTGCGCCGCCGTGAGCACCGTCGCCCGGGTGCCGTCCGGGTAGATCACGTCGACGCGGTTCGCGGCGTTGACCGCGGCCAGCACCACGTCGGACCGGTCGGACCGGTCGGACCGGTCGCCGAGGAAGCTGAAATCGTCCATCGTCCATGCCGGCCGCGCCCCCGGCCACCTGGTGGAGGGTGCCGGGAGCGGCGCGAGGGCCTGGTCGGTGAGCCAGGGGAGCGCCTTCCCGCCTGCCGCGGGTACGGCCCGGATGGTGCCCTTGCGGCTGTCCGCGACGTAGAGGGTGCGCCCGCCGGGTTCGACGGCCAGTCCGTTGGGCAGGCCGTCGGCCGGCAGTGCGGATGCGGCGGGCGGTGCGGCTGTCCGGGGCGAGCTTCCGGACGCCGGCGCGCGCGGGGTCGCTCGACCAGAGGGTGTAGTGGACCGTCCCGTCGGCGCCGCGGGTGTTGCCGGTGAAGGTGTCGCCCAGGACGCCGGTCACCAGCACCGTCCGGTGCCTGCCGGAGGCGCCGAGGCGCACCAGTTCCGGGGGGCTTGCCGGCGAAGCTTCCCCGCATCGAGAGGGTCAGCGACCCGTCCGGTCGACGGTGATGTTCTCCGGCGCGTCACCGGTGGAGAAGTCGAACGCCGCCACGGTCCCCGGCGAGCGCCGTTGGGGGGGTGAGGAGGCCGATCATCGCATTTTTTCCGCACCGAGCCGGGGAGCGGCGTTCCGGGGTGCCGTACGGCCAGGCATGGTGCGACCCCGCGTGCTTGACGCGTCAAGCACTCTGTTAGGGTGAGGACGGCAGTCCGGAAGGCGCGCTCACGCTCTCCGGCGATGGTCCGTCCCGGCGGACCCGGCGCGTGACCGTGTCGCACGTCCACCGGAGGAAGGTCATGGCACCCGCAGGATTCGAGACGGCCGACGACACGGCACGGCGGGCGGGCAATCCGCTGCGGCGGCTCACGATCGACGAACTGCGGCGCCGCAAGGGCATCAAGTGGCGTCACCATCCGGCGGACGTCCTGCCGCTGTGGATCGCCGACATGGACGCGACCCCGGCCCCCGCGGTCGTGGACGCGGTGTCCCTGGCCTTCGAACGCGGGGACACCGGCTACCCGCCCTTCGACGCGACGATGGCGGAGGCCTGGGACCAATTCGCCGCCAAGCGCTGGGGATGGCGCATGGCGACGGAGCGGACGATGGTCGTCCCCTCCGCCCTGACGGGCATCGCCGAGACGCTCAAGGTGACGACGGAGCCCGGGGACGTGGTCGTCGTCAACTCCCCGGGGTACGGGCTCCACCGGCACATCGCGGAGGGACTGGGCCGCCGCGTCGTGGAGGCCCCGCTGGGACCCGACCACCGCATCGACCTCGAGGCGCTGCGGGCCGCGTTCGGCCGGACGGCCGACGGCGGCCGCCCCACGGTCTTCCTGCTGTGCAGCCCCCACAACCCGACCGGGACGGTCCATACGGCGCAGGAACTGGCCGCGGTGGCGGGACTGGCGCGGCAGTCCGGGGTGCGGGTCGTCTCCAACGAGATCCACGCGCCGCTCGTCCCGGCCGGCGCGCACCATGTGCCGTACCTCTCGGTCCCCGGCACCGAGGACGCCGTCGCCGTCTACTCCGCCTCCAAGGGGTGGCACCTGTCGGGCTTCCGCGCCGGAATGCTCGCCTGGGCGCAGGAGGCGGACGACGTCCTGCGACGCATCCCCCTGAGCGTCGCCCATGAGCTGAGCGGCATCGGCGTCATCGCCCAGACCGCCGCCCTGCGGCTCGGCGGCGGCTGGCTGGACGCGCTGCTCGCCGGCCTCGACGACAACCGCCGCCTCCTCGGCGAACTGCTCGAGCGGCACCTTCCCGGCGTCCGGTACCGCCGGCCCGAGGGGACGTACCTGGCGTGGCTGGACTGCCGCGCCCTCGGCCTCGGCGACGATCCCGCGGCCGCCTTCCTGGAACGCGGCCGGGTCGCCCTCTCCCCGGGCCTGGAGTTCGGCACGGGCGGCGCGGGGCACGTACGCCTCAACTTCGCCACGTCGCCGGAGATCCTCACCGAAGCCGTCCGCCGGATGGGCACGCTGGCCTGATCCCGGCCGGCCCCGGGCCGCCGCCCGATCCTCGCCGTCTCCGTGACGACGCATGCCGTCCCGCGGGCCGGCACTGCTCTTCAAGGGGAACCACCTTGCTCAACACCACTGCCATACACGCCGGTTCGATGTTCGACGGGTTCACCCGCTCAGGACCTGCCACGGTCCATGTCAGAGGTGACCGCATCCTCCGCGTGGACCGCACCGGCGCGCTGCCGACCGACGGCACCCCGGTCGTCGACCTCGGCCCGCGGACATGCCTGCTGCCCGGACTCATCGACACCCACACCCACCTCGCGTTCGACGCGAGCCCCGACCCGGTGACCTCCCTGACCGCGACCGGCGACCCGGACCTGCTGGCGCAGATGCGGGCCGCGGCCCAGGCGGCGCTCCGGGCCGGCATCACCACCGTCCGCGACCTCGGTGACCGCGACTACCTCTCGCTGACCCTCGTCGAGGAGTTCGCCCGGGCCCCGGAGCACGGGCCGGAGATCCTTGCCGCAGGCCCCCCGCTCACCACGCCCGGCGGGCACTGCCACTTCTTCGGCGGCGAGACCGAGGGCCCCGAGGCACTGCGCGCCGCGGTGCGCGAGCGCCACGCCCGCGGCTGCGCCGTCATCAAGATCATGGCCAGTGGCGGCAACATGACGCCCGGTTCCGTGCCCCCGCACGTCTCCCAGTACGGCCCGGAGGACCTGCGCGCGGTCGTGCACGAGGCACACCGTCTCGGCCTGCCGGTGGCCGCCCACGCACACGGCGTCCAGGCCATCAGGGACGCCCTCGACGCGGGCGTCGACAGCCTGGAGCACGTCACCTTCCTCGGCGCCGACGGCGCCACGTACGACCCCGACCTCGCCGCGGCCATCGTGGACAGCGGCACGTTCGCCAGCCTCACCCTGGGCATGGTCCCCGGCGCGGCGTTCAACCCGCCCCCGGCCCTGGCCGCGCACGTCCGGACCATCCTGAACACCTTCGGCAACCTGCACGCCGCGGGCGCCGCCGTGGTCATCGGCTCGGACGCGGGCATCGGGCCCGACAAGCCCCACGACGTCCTCCCGCACGGCGTCGGCGCCCTCGTCCGCCTGGGCGTGGCCCCCGCCGACGCCCTGATCTCCGTGACCAGCCTGGCCGCCCGGCTGTGCCGTGTGGAGGGCCGCAAGGGACGGATCACCGCCGGTGCCGACGCCGACCTGCTGGCCGTCGACGGCGATCCCGTCAAGGACCCCGCAGCGCTCCTCGACGTGCGGGCCGTCTTCCGCGCCGGCATCCGGGTGCGCTGACCTCCGCCGGAGGGCGGCGCCCCGCGTGACGTCGGCGACCGGGCTGTCAGTGGTGGGCGGCCGTCCCCCCCAATGGCGTATCCCCGCGTGCTGTGCTCATGATGGTCGCGTAGGGCCCGACCTTCAGCTCTGCCCCCGCCGGCGTGTACAGCCTGGAGGGCAGGCCATCTGCCCTTTGCCCACACGCCTCACCGCTGCGGGAGAACCCACGGCCCCTGGGTCGTGCGCGGCGTCGCCGGTGCGACAGCGTCCACTGCTTTCGTCTCGCCCTGGTCACGCGCACCGGTGGCCTGCGGCAACACCTCGACTTCCCTCGTACGAATCACTTCAGGTGGGTGAATCGTGGATACACCAACCAGGAAAACCGGCAGGTTCATCGCGCTCATCGCAGTGCTCGCTGCCGTCCTGCTGGTCTGCCCGAGCGCGAGCGCCGGAGCGTGGGGCGACAGCCGCGGGCAGGACACGGCGGTGGGAGAGTCTCCCTCCCCGTCGTCCTTCCCGCAGGCGAAACCTCCCCCCGGTTTCACGTCCAAGTACGCGGAAGTGAACGGCTTCCGCATGCACTACCTGCGAGGCGGCAAGGGTCCACCGGTCGTGCTGATCCACGGCTTCCCCCAGTCGTGGGCCGAGTGGCGGGACCAGATGGGCCCGCTGTCCAAGAACCACACCGTGATCGCGGTCGACCTTCGCGGCGCCGGCAACTCCGAGGTCACCAGGGGCGGTTACACGAAGGCACAGATGGCCAAGGACGTGCATGAGCTGCTGAAGCAGTTGAAGCTGAACAACGGTGTCCAGGTGGTCGGGCACGACGTCGGTCTGTGGGTCAGCTACGCCTACGCGGCCCAGTGGCCGAAGGAGGTGCGCCGCCTGGCCGTGATGGAGGCTCCCATCCCGGACGACAGCCTGTACCGCTTCCCGGCGCTGGAGGCCAACCCGAAGACCCCCTCGATGTGGCACTTCGGCCTGTTCCAGCTGCCGCTCGCCGAGCAGCTCATCTCCGGTCACGAGCGCGTCTTCGTCCAGGGCTTCATCGAGGAGCTCCTGGCCGACCAATCGGCGTTCTCGAAGGACGACTACGACTTCTACGCCCATTACCTGAAGGAGCCGGGCCGCACGGTGGCCTGGATGAAGATGTACCGCGAGCTCCGCGGGGACGTGGACCAGAACAAGAAGTTCCTGGCGGAAGGCAAGCTGCGGATGCCGGTCCTGGCGATCGGCGGCCAGGCGTCGTTCGGCGGCAAGATCGCCGACCAGTGGCGTGACTACGCCGTGAACGTCGAGGGCCGGGTCATCAAGGGGTCGGGTCACTGGGTGACCGAGGAGAAGCCCCAGGAAGTGACGAACCTGCTGCAGTCCTTCCTGCAGAAGTAGGTTCCGCCGCGAACGGCGGTCCTCGCGGCAACCGTGGCTCGCTGGCCCCCTCGTGGATCTCGGACTCGCCGACGCGCAGGCGGCGGTCGACGACGGTCCGGCCCCTGCCGGGTCCCGGGCCGAGCGAGACCTCGACGGGCAGACGGCGCATGGTCAGCCCCCGCGGTTCGTCGCTCTGGGGCGCGGCTACTCGTCGCGGGCCCTGAGCCGGGCGCCTTGGGGACCGCGCACCGGTTGCGCAGGGGCGGGGGCCTTCGCGCCGTGCCGGAGTTCGTCCTCCACCGTCCGGTCCCGGCCGGCCAGCACGCCCGCGGCGATCTGCGGCACGAGCAGCAGGAGCATCGCGGCGACGGGCAGGTCCCACCCGCCGGTGTGCTGGTAGAGGGCTCCGATGAGTATCGGCGCGGGGACGGAGAGCAGGTAACCGGTGCACTGCACGAAGGCGGAGAGCCGTACGACGCCGGGGCCGGTGCGCGCGCGCATCCCGATCATGGTGAGGGCCAGTGAGAAGGCGCAGTTGGAGACCCCGATGAGCACGGTCCACACCCACGGCGCGGCACCGGGCGCCGCCCACAGCCCCGTGTAGCCGACGACCCCGAACAGGCCCAGGACGACGACGAGAGGTCCCTGACCGGGCAGCCGTCCGCCGATCGCGGGCAGGACGAAGGACATGGGTACGCCCACCGCCATCGACACCCCGAGCATCAGGCCGGCGGCGGAGGCCGGCACACCCGCGTCGCGGAGGATCTGCGGCAGCCAGCCCATGGCGACGAAGGCGGCGGCCGACTGGAGGCCGAAGTAGACGGTGAGCGCCCAGGCCGTCGGACTGCCCGTGATGCGGCCCGTCGGCGTGGCCGGAGTCCCGGCGAACGCACCGGCGGCGGCCGAGGCGTGCCGGGACCGGTCCCGTACCAGGGGCAGCCAGGGCAGCACGGCGACGGCGCCGACCGCGCCCCAGGCGGCCAGACCGAGCCTCCAGTCGCCGCCCAGGGCGCCGGTCACCGGGACGCTGAGCGCGGCGGCCAGGGCCGTACCGCAGGAGAGGGCCATCGCGTACAGGCCGGTCATGGTGCCGACGCGGCGCGGGAACCAGCGTTTGACGACGACGGGCATCAGGACGTTGCCGACGGCTATGCCGCTCAGGGCGAGCGCGCCGGCGGCGAGGAACGGCACGGTGTGCCCGGTGAAGGGGCGCAGGAAAAGGCCGGTGGCGACCAGTGCCATGCCCGTGCAGATCACGGCCGCCGGACCGTACCGGCGCGACAACCGGGGCGCCGCGGCGCCGAACACGGCGAACGACAGGGCCGGCAGGGAGATGAGCAGGCCCGCCACCGTGCCGCTCATGCCGAGGGAGGTACGGACCTCCTCCAGCAGGGGGCCGAGGCTGGTGATCGCGGGCCTGAGGCTGAACGCCGATACGAACAAAGCGCCGCCGACGAGCAGTTGGACACGCCGCGGGCCGGGCGTGGCGGGCGCGGCGGGTGCGGCGGTGGCCGCCGCGGTGACGCGGGTGCGGCGCGCCCGGACCCGCAACCGGTAGAGCCCGGCCCCGAGTGCCGCCCCGATGATGGGCCCGACCAGGTAGATCGCGAGGTCGGTGGTCTGCCCGGAGAAGACCGCAGGACCGAACTGGCGGGCCGGGTTGACCGAGCCCCCGCTGAGCGGGCCGAGGGTGGCGATCACCACCCCCACGGACAGCCCGATGACGGGCGCCAGACCGCGGATGAACCGGGGGCGGGCGACGAAGAACGCGACGACGAGGGTCAGTGCCAGCATTCCCCCGACCTCTCCGAGGAGGACCGGCACGGGCTGCCAGGTCGGGGCGGGCCGGATCGCGGCGTGCGAGACCGACGGGAGCGCCACCGCCGGACCCCAGGCGAGGCGAGCCAGGCCCGTACCGGCGGCGGAACCGGCGAGCTGGGCCAGCACGTACGGCAGGACGTGCCGTCCGGGGAAGGCGCCCATCAGCCACAGGCCCACGGTGACGGCGGGGTTGGTGTGGCCGCCGCTGCGCCGTCCGGGAGGGCTGAGGATCAGGCCGGTGAGGATGGCCCCGCTGACGGCGCCGATCACGACGAGGGCGATGCGCAGGTCGGCGATGTAGAGGGACGATTGCGGGTCACGCAGCCATCGCACGACCGTCACCGCGAGGAACAGCAGGAAGGTCGTGAGGACGAACTCGTCGGCGGCACGGGCCAGGGCCGGTCGGCGTGGCGGAGGGGAAGCGGTACCCACGTGGATCTCCTGGTCGGGGTGGTCGCCGGCGGGGCACCCCTGACGTCTGCTGCCGGGGGAGGAGCCACGAGCGGGGGAAGCGGCCGGGGGACGCGTCGGCCGCCGGGCCGGCCCGGCCGGGCAGGGACCCGGCCGGACGGGCGTGTCAGGCGTTCGGCGTGTAGTGGCCGGGGACCATGCGGGTCGAGACGCCGATGCGGTTGAAGGCGTTGATCGCCACGATCGCGGCGATGAGGTGGGCGAGTTCGGTCGCGTCGAACTGCGCGGCGGTCCTGGCGTACACCTCGTCCGGGACGAATCCGTCCGTCACGACGGTGATCGCCTCGGTGAGCTCGATGGCCGCGATCTCCCGTGCCGTGTAGAAGTGCCTCGCCTCCGTCCAGGCGCCGAGCTGGATCACGCGCTCCGCGGACTCGCCGGCGGCCATGGCGTCCTTGCTGTGCATGTCCAGGCAGAAGGCGCAGTGGTTGATCTGCGACGCGCGGACCTTCACCAGGTGCAGCAGGGCGGCGTCGACACCGCGGCCCGCGGCCGAGTCCAGTCGGACCAGCGCCTTGAAGGCCTCAGGGGCGAGCTTCGCCCAGTCCATGCGTGCCGTGTGCTCCGGAAGTCGGGTGGTGTGCTCATGTGCTTCGTTCATCGTCATGCCGGCAACGCTACGGATCGGGTGGTACTGGAGTATGGTCCAATTACATGAGGGATTCCCGGACCAATTCCGCCGCCGAACCGCCTGCGTCCGCGATCGGCGCCGACCTGCATCTGGAACTGCGCGGGACCAAGCTGCGCACCGGGCTCACCGACGCGCTGCGGGAAGCCGTACGCACGGGGCGCCTCGCGCCCGGTACCCGGCTGCCGCCGTCCCGCTCGCTCGCCGCGGACCTGGGCGTCTCCCGCAACACCGTCGTCGAGGCGTACGCGGAGCTGGTCGCCGAGGGCTGGCTCACCGCCCAGCAGGGCTCCGGCACCCGGGTGGCACCCAGGGCCGAGCCGCACAGCCCTCCGACCGGCGCTCCCCGCGCCAGGCCCGTCCGGACCCGCCCCAGGTACGCCATGCAGCCGGGTTCGCCGGACCTCGCGAGGTTCCCCCGCACCCAGTGGCTCGCCGCCGCACGCCGCGCCCTGACCGCCGCGCCGAACGACGCCCTGGGCTACGGCGACCCCCGCGGCCGTCCGGAGCTGCGCGCCGCGCTCGCGGACTACCTGGCACGGGCCCGCGGGGTGTACGCCGAGCCGGAGCGGATCGTCGTCTGCTCCGGCTTCCACCACGGACTGGCACTGATGGCCCAGGTCCTCAGGGTCCGCAAGGCGCGAGCGGTCGCCGTCGAGGCGTACGGCCTGGACCTCTACCGCGACCTGCTGACCAACGCCGGCCTGCGGACCCCGCCCCTGTACGTCGACGAGCACGGCGCACGCACCGACGACCTGGCCCGCCTGCGGGGAGTGGGAGCGGTACTGATGACCCCGGCGCACCAGTACCCGACGGGAGTCGCCCTGTGCCCGGAGCGGCGCACCGCGGCCGTCGCCTGGGCGCGGGACACGGGCGGCCTGATCCTGGAGGACGACTACGACGGGGAGTTCCGGTACGACCGCCAGCCCGTGGGCGCCCTGCAGGGCCTCGACCCCCAGCGCGTGGTGTACTTCGGCTCGGCGAGCAAGTCACTCGCCCCGGGGGTACGGCTCGGCTGGATGGTGCTCCCGGACGAGCTGGTCCCCGAGGTCGTGGAGGCCAAGGGGTACGGCGACTACATGTCCAGCACCCTGGAGCAGCTCACGCTGGCCGAGTTCATCACCTCGGGCGCCTACGACCGGCATGTGCGGTCGATGCGACAGCGCTACCGGCGCCGCCGTGACCAACTGGTCGCAGCCCTGGCGGAGCGGGCGCCCGGCGTCCGGGCGGCCGGCATGGAGGCGGGGCTTCAGGTCGTCCTCGAACTCCCCGCGGGGACGGAGAACTCGGTCGTCCAGGCGGGCGCCCGGGAGGGTCTCGTGGTGAGCGGGCTCCGGGAATTCGGCCACGAAGCGCAGGACTCCGGCTGGCAGCTGCCCGAGCGCGACGCCTTGGTGGTCAACTACGCGGCCCCCTCGGACAGCGCGTGGAAGGGCGCACTCGACACCCTGTGCGGCGTGCTGCCCCAGGTCCTCAGTTGAGGGGGCGCCCCACGAGGGGGACCTGCCGGGCGGCCCCAAGGGAGGCCTCCAGCTCCGCGAACGCGGCGGCACCGGTGTCGGCGACGAGGAGCAGTTCCGCCAGGGGCACCGGCAGGAACCCCTCCTCGTCCATCCGCCGGAGCTGGAGGACCAACCCGTCGTAGAAGCCCGCCGTGTTCAGCAGCACGACGGGCTTGGCGTGCAGACCGTGCTTCCTCAGTTCCAGGACCTCGGTCGCCTCGTCCAGGGTTCCCAAGCCGCCGGCCATCACCACGACCGCGTCGGACGTGGCGAGCAGCTGGGCCTTCCGCGAGGCGAGGTCCTCGGCGAAGACCATCGCGTCGGCGTCCTGCCTGGCCCACTCCCGTAGGAAGCCGACCGATACCCCGGCGAGCCGCCCGCCCGACTCCCGTACGGCGTCGGCGACGACCTTCATCAGCCCGGTGTCCGACCCGCCCCACACCAGGGTGTGGCCCCCTGCGCCGACGAGCTCCCCGAATGCGCGGGCCGGCCGCGTGTAGCGCTCATCGAGGTCGGCGGCGGAGAGGAAGACACAGATCTTCATGGGCGCGGGCGCTGCAGCGGTCATGGCCCGAACGTACGTGGGCCTGCACCCTCACACGCGGACCATTCCCCGCGCGGAACACGGGACCAATTCCGTCGCCCGCGACCCGTGGCGGGCCGCGACCTGTGGCGGCCCGCCGGCCCGCGTCAGGCCATCTGCGCCGCGAAGCCGGAGCGCCACGAGGGATACCCGGGTCGCCACCCGCGCGACCGGGCCAGCCCGTTGGACGCACCCCGCGCCCAGTCCAGGCGACCGGGTACGGGCCCGGGGGCCGGAACGCCCAAGGCGCGGGCCAGCGCCGGCAGCCACTCGCGGGCCTGCGCGGGTTCGTCGTCGACGATGTTGACGGGACCCGAGGGCCAGGCGAGCGCGGCGACGGCGGCCCGGGCGGCGTCGGCGACGTGGAGGAACGACATCACCGAAAGGTCCGCCTCGGTGCTCCCGAGGAACCGGGCGGACGGATCCCCGGCCAGCGCCGCGGCGACGGGCCCTCCGGGTGCGTACCAGGTGCCCGGGCCGTACAGGATGCCGTACCGCAGCTGCACCGCCGTCTCCACTTCGGCGGCCTTCTCCTCCAGCGCCCGGACGCCCTCCACCATCCCCCCGCGCGGCGGTGCCGCCCCGACGTCCAGCGGTGTGCTCTCGTCGGCCGGCCCCTCCCCGGGCGCGTACGCCCAGGAGATGGACTGGGCGACGATCCTGGTCACGCCGGCGGACACCGCCGCGTCCACCAGGTTGCCCGTCCCCTCGCGCCGCAGCCGGTTGGTCGCCTCCCCGTCCGCGTCCGACAGGTCGGTGAGCTGATGGATCACCGCGTCCGGCGCGGCGCTCGCCAGGACCCGGTGCAGCGCCTCCCGGTCGAACACGTCCGCCTGGACGGCTGTCGCCCCCTGCTGCCGAATGCGCTCGACACCCGCCGAGCCACGCGAGATTCCCGTGACGTGGTGGCCCTCGGCCAGCAGCAGCGGAACGAGCTGACGGCCGACAGCGCCGGTGGCACCGGCAACGAAGACATGCATGGTCCACTCTCCTGTGATCAGACGGAACCGTCCCATCGGGGCGGACGGTCCCTGGTCGTACCTGCAACGCTAGGCGGTGAGTGGTACCGGAGCCGGATCCATTTCGCGGATGTGTCGGCGGACCAATTCGGCGGTGCCTCATTGGGGCCTCCACGCGGTGCGAGAGCGGCGTCCCCGGCCGGGCATTCTGAAAGGATCGGAGCATGACCGGCAACCCCCACCCCGCCACCGCATTCCACCGGCCATTCGCGGCACCGGTCCGGCTCGACCTCGCCGATCCCGGCACCCTGCGTCAGCTGTGGGACCTTCAGCGGATCTCCTACGCCGTGGAAGCCCGTCTCATCGGGTTCGACGGCATCCCGCCCCTGCACGAGTCCCTTGACCAACTGCGCACGTGCGACGAGTCCTTCCTCGGGGTCCGCGACGGGTCGAGGCTCGTCGGAGCGGTCGCCTGGACCCGCTTGCCGAACGGTGCTCTGGACATCTGCCGCCTCGTGGTCCATCCCGACGCGCATCGCCTCGGCGTCGCAACGGCACTACTCGGCGCACTGGATTCGGTCGAGCCCGCGGAGCTGACCGTCGTCTCCACGGCGACCGCCAACCTGCCTGCGCTCGCGCTCTACCGTCGGCGCGGATTCACACCTGTCGGTGAGCGCCATGTCGCGCCCGGCGTCACGGTCACCCTGCTGGAACGCAAGCAGTCATCGGCATGACCGGGTTGGCGCGTAGGGCTCTTCGGGACGGAGAGCCGCCTTCTGGCACCAGCCTGTTCAGACCGGGACTTCGAAGACGAGCTCGAGGCCGTCCACCTCGTCCCACTGCTCTCCGACCTCCACGAAGCCGAAGCCGGAAATCGTGGCCAGGGATGCGGTGTTCTCGGGACTGATCGTCACCCGCGCGGTCTTGACTCCGGATTCGGCGGCGGCGCGACGCAGCAACTCGGTCAACATCGTCCTGGCGTACCCCTGGCGACGGTGGCCGGGGGCCACCGAATAGCCGATCTCCACCATGCCCGCCCCATCGGGCGGTCCGTGGAACCCGGCGTACCCCACGACGACGCCTTCGGGCTCGGCCACCACGGCTCGGGTGAGCCACCCCGCGCTGCCCGCGTCCGAGGCCAGCTGGTTGACCCGGTACCGCCAAACCCACTTCGCCTGGTCGGTGAGGAAGTAGTCCGTGAACTCGACCCCTGCTTCGGCACTGGCCCGGGCGAGGTCGTCGTCCAGCAAGGCGGTCATGGCCGTGCTCGTGAGATCGACGAATCTCACTGACCTCAGGCCGCTCGGGGCCGGGGACGGG
>NZ_JARAVO010000309.1:0-9465 GCF_033792805.1 Streptomyces sp. PA03-1a | reverse complement strand
ATGTGGGGCAGCGCCGCGAGCGCCGAGCTGGGGGAGGGCGGGCGGGGGAGAAACCCCAACAGCAACAAACGCGGCGCCGCACGCAGAACCCGCACCCGCGGAGGGCTACCGCACAGGCGTGAAGTCGCGCGCTCCGATGAACTCGGGGCGGCGGACCGGCGCCGCGAAGGGGTCGACGGCCGCGTTGTCGACGCTGTTGAAGACGATGAAGACGTTGCTGCGCGGGTACGGCGTGATGTTGTCCCCCGAGCCGTGCATGGCGTTGCAGTCGAACCACACCGCGGACCCGGGCGGCCCGGTGAAGAGCCGGATCCCGTGGCGGCCCGCCAGTTCCGTGAGGGCCGCGTCGGAGGGCGTGCCCGCATCCTGCATCTGGAGGGACTTCTTGTAGTTGTCCTCCGGTGTCGCGCCCGCGCAGCCCAGGAACGTCCGATGCGAGCCCGGCATGATCATCAGGCCGCCGTTGGTGGCGTGGTTCTCGGTCAGCGCGATGGAGACCGAGACCGTGCGCATGCGGGGCAGCCCGTCCTCGGCGTGCCAGGTCTCGAAGTCCGAGTGCCAGTAGAAGCCGGAGGCGCCGAAGCCCGGCTTGACGTTGATCCGGCTCTGGTGGACGTAGACGTCCGAGCCGAGGATCTGCCGGGCGCGGCCGACGACGCGGGGGTCGCGGACCAGTTCGGCGAAGACCGGGCTGATCTTGTGGACCTCGAAGACCGAGCGGATGTCCTGGGACTTCGCCTCGACGATGGACCGCTCGTCCGCGCGCACCGCCGGGTCGGCGCACAGCCGCTCCAGCTCGGCGCGGTAACGGGCCACGTCCTCGGGCCCGATGATCGCGTCCACGGGCAGGAAGCCGTCGCGGTCGAAGTCACGCAGCGCGGACGGCTGGATCGGGCCGGACGTGCCGGGTCCGCCCCAGACGACCGGGTCCTGACGCGGGGTCAGCACCTCGGCCGTGCCACGGGTGGGGTAGAGGTCGGTCGTCGTCACGGTGGTCATCGCTGGTCACGCTCCCTCGGTGAGCAGGGGGTAGACGCCGTTCTCGTCGTGCACCTCGCGCCCGGTGACGGGCGGGTTGAAGACGCAGACGAAGCGCAGGTCGGTCCTGGGGCGCATGGTGTGCCGTTCGTGGCCGTCGAGCAGGTAGAGCGTGCCGGGGGAGATCGCGTGACGCTCGCCGGTCTCGTCGTCGGTCAGCTCGCCCTCGCCCTCGACGCACAGCACCGCCTCGACGTGGTTGGCGTACCACATGGAGGTCTCGGTCCCGGCGTACATCACGGTCTCGTGCAGCGAGAAGCCCACGCGGTCGTCGGCGAGGACGATGCGCTTGCTGCGCCAGGTCCCGGTCTCGGCGGTGACATCGCGGTCGGTGCCCTCGATGTCCTTCAGGGATCGCACGATCACGGTCGGACGGTTCCTTTCGTCAGGCGGTCTCACGGACGGAGCGGGCGAGGGTGCGCAGCCCCTCGTCGAGCTCCTCGGGGGTGATGGTCAGGGCGGGCAGCAGCTTGACGACCTCGCCGCGGGGGCCGGAGGTCTCCAGCAGCAGGCCCAGTTCGAAGGCGCGGGCGCACACCCGCGAGGCCCGGCCGGGATCGGTGAACTCCAGGCCCCACACCAGGCCGCGGCCCCGGTACCGGGCGCCGGAGCGCGGATGTTCGGTGCAGATCTCCCGCAGGACGGCCTCGGCCTGCTCACCGCGCCCCAGCGTCTGCTTCTCCATGCTCCCGCCGTCCGCCCAGTAGGTGTCGAGGGCGGCGGTGGCGGTGACGAAGGCGGGGTTGTGGCCGCGGAAGGTGCCGTTGTGCTCGCCCGGCTCCCAGATGTCGAGCTCGGGGCGGAAGAGGGTCAGCGACATCGGCATGCCGTAGCCGCCGATCGACTTGGAGAGGGTGACGATGTCCGGCACGATGCCCGCCTCCTCGAAGGAGAAGAACGGGCCGGTGCGGCCGCAGCCCATCTGGATGTCGTCGACGATCAGCAGCATGTCGCGGCGCCCGCACAGGTCGGCCAGGCCGCGCAGCCACTCGGGGCGGGCGACGTTGATGCCGCCCTCGCCCTGGATCGTCTCGACGATCACGGCGGCGGGCTGGTTGAGGCCGGAGCCCTGGTCCTCCAGCAGCCGTTCGAACCACAGGAAGTCCGGGACGCGGCCGTCGAGGTAGTTGTCGAAGGGCATCGGGGTGCCGTGCACCAGGGGGACGCCGGCGCCGGCCCGCTTCATCGAGTTGCCGGTGACGGCGAGCGAGCCCAGCGACATGCCGTGGAAGGCGTTGGTGAAGGACACCACCGACTCCCGGCCCTTGACCTTGCGGGCCAGTTTCAGCGCCGCCTCCACGGCGTTGGTGCCGGTCGGGCCGGGGAACATCACCTTGTGGTCCATGCCGCGGGGGCGCAGCACGACGTCCTGGAAGCGTTCCAGGAAGGCGCGCTTGGCGGTGGTGCTCATGTCGAGGCCGTGCGTGATGCCGTCGCGCTCCAGGTAGTCCAGCAGGGCGCGCTTGAGCACGGGGTTGTTGTGGCCGTAGTTGAGGGCCCCGGCGCCGGAGAAGAAGTCGAGGTAGTCGTGGCCGTCCTCGTCGAAGAGCCGGCTGCCCTGCGCGCGGTCGAAGACGGCGGGCCAGCCGCGGCAGTAGCTGCGGACCTCGGACTCGAGGGTCTCGAAGACGGACAGGGCGGGCGGGGTGAGGGTCACCGTGCATTCCTTCTGTGGGGGAGAGAGGAGTCGTGCGAGGACGGCCGGGTCAGACGAGGGGCCCGATGCGGTACAGGACTTCGGGCTGGTGGCCGTCGGGGAACAGCGCAGCGTCGAAGAGCACCTCGCGTTCGGTGCGGGCTCCGTGGCGGGCGCCGAAGGACGTGAACAGGCGGTGCGAGGCCTCGTTGTCCGGGGTGATCGTGGTCTCGACCTCGCGCACACCGGACGCGGCGGCCCGCTGCGCGAGGTCGTCGAGCATGGTGGCGGCGAGCCCCTGACCGCGGTGCGCCTCGTCCACGGCGACCTGCCAGACGACGAGGGCGCGGGGGCGCTCCGGACGGACGTAGCCGGTCACGAAGCCGATCGGTTCGCCGTGCTCCGCTCGCGCCACCACGGAGGTGCCGGCGAAGTCCCGGCACCACAGGAGGTAGCTGTACGGGGAGTTCAGGTCCAGGGTCCGGGAGTCACGGGCAATGCGCCACAGTGCGGCGCCGTCCTCTATTCGCGGGGTGTCGAGCAGCAATTCCCTTGCGGCGGTCATGCGGAAAGAACGTAGCGCGCGGAATTCGGAATTGCATTCCGCGCGGCCCTTGTGGCGGGCTGGTGCTGCTGATATCAGGCGCGTGAAGGCCGTCGGTATGCAATGCTTTGCCCGGATATATCGGGGCGGAAAGGTGAGCTTGTGGGCTCGGTCACATCCTCAAAATCATCACGTCGCGTTGATGAAATCTTGGCGTTTGAAGTCGCGATCCCGGGGCAGGAGTTGAATGCTGAATATCCTTTCGGATTCCCTGGATAATTCCCCGGAATTTCCCTGGGGCAAGCCGCGTGGAATTCCGGGTGCCGACGGCGAGGGGCCGCCCGGGCCGGCGCGAACGGCCCGGGCGGCCCCTCGGGGGTGGGGGTGGGGTCAGGCCCGCCAGGCGGTCTCGGCAGCCGCCACGGCCGGCCCGGGGTCCGCCTCCAGCGCGCCGGCCAGCGCGCGCAGCGTGCGGACGACCACGGCCGGGTCGGCGTCCCGGCCGTAGTGGTTGACCCGGATCATCTCCTTGGCCAGCGCGCCGCCCCCGGCGACCAGCGGAAGCCCCGGATCCAGCGCGAGGGCGCCGGTGACCAGGGCGTCGGCGGCGACGCCGTCCAGGGTCCGCAGCGTCGTCGCGACCGGCGCGGCGTCCTGGTCCCGGTACACGTACGGCTCGACGGCGGCGGCCAGCGCCGCCGCACCGGCCCGGGTCGCCGCGGCGGCGGCGCGGTGCCGGGCGACCACCGCGTCGAGCCCGGCCTCCTCGATCCGCTCCAGGCAGGCCTCCAGCGCCAGCATCTCCAACTGCGCGGGCGCGTGCGGCAGCGCCCTGCGCCCGGCGTCGATCCAGCGCTCCTTCCAGTCCAGCAGGGACAGGTACGAGCGGCGCGGCGCCGCCGGGTTGTCCGCCAGGCGCCGCCACGCGCGCTCGCTCACCGACACCGCCGACACCCCGGCGGGCCCTCCCATGGCTTTCTGGGCGCCGATCACGCACAGGTCCACGCCCCACGCGTCCACCATCAGCGGCTCGGCCGCCACCGAGGCGACCGCGTCGACCATGAACAGGGCGCCGTGCGCCCGGACCACCTCGCCGATCTCCGCCACCGGGTTGGTGTTGCCGGTGGCCGCCTCCGCGTGCACCAGCGACACGAAGTCGACCTCCGGGTGCTCGGACAGCGCCCGCGCGACGTCCCGCGCGCTCACGGCGGCGTGGAAGGGCACCTCCAGGTCGACCACGGTGGCGCCCGCGTCCCGCAGCCAGTTGCCGAAGGTCTGGCCGTACGGTCCGGTCACCACGTTCAGCGCCGTCGAGCCCGGCCGCGCCCCGCCGCGGATGCAGCCCTCCAGCGGCAGCAGGGCCTCGCCCTGCGTGATCACGACGTCCTGCCCGGTGTGCAGGAGCGCGGCGACCCTCCGCTCGATCGCGGCGAAGCGCGCGGCGGTCAGCGGGGGCAGGTCGAGGAGGGGGTGGGACACGGCAGCGCTGCTTCCTTCGTCGGGGGGTGTACGGCCCGAGGGTATCCGGCGGCTCGTAGAGTGCAGACATGGCTGATCGCGAGGGGACGCACGCACTGCACGTCAAGGGCCGCATCCTGGCCGGGCCGCAGGACGTACGGGACGAGTTGTGGGTGGTCGGCGGGCGCGTCACCTACGAGCGCCCCGCCGGCCTCCGCGACCTCACCACCGTGCAGGGCTGGGTCCTGCCCGGCCTGGTCGACGCCCACTGCCACGTCGGCCTCGACCAGCACGGCCCGGTCGACCCGGGCACCTCCGAGAAGCAGGCGCTCACCGACCGCGACACGGGCACCCTGCTGCTCCGCGACGCCGGTTCGCCCTCCGACACGCGCTGGATCGACGACCGCGAGGACCTGCCGCGGATCATCCGGGCCGGCCGGCACATCGCCCGCACCCGCCGCTACATCCGCAACTACGCGTGGGAGATCGAGCCCGAGGACCTGGTCTCCTACGTCCGCGGGGAGGCCCGGCGCGGCGACGGCTGGGTCAAGCTGGTCGGCGACTGGATCGACCGGGACACCGGCGACCTGTCCGCCTGCTGGCCGCGCGGCGCCGTCGAGGCCGCCATCGCCGCCGCCCACGAGGAGGGCGCCCGCGTCACCGCCCACTGCTTCGCCGAGGACTCCCTGCGGGACCTGGTCGAGGCGGGGATCGACTGCGTCGAGCACGCCACCGGGCTCACGCAGGACACCATCCCGCTCTTCGCCGAGCACCAGGTGGCCATCGTCCCCACCCTGGTCAACATCGCGACCTTCCCCGGTCTCGCGGACGGCGGCCAGGCCAAGTTCCCGCGCTGGGCCGACCACATGCGCCGGCTGCACGAGCGCCGCTACGACACCGTCCGCGCCGCCCACGACGCGGGCATCCGGATCTTCGCCGGCACCGACGCCGGCGGCTCCCTGGCCCACGGGCTCGTCGCCGACGAGGTCGCGGAGCTCGTCACCGCCGGTCTGCCCGCCCTCGACGCGCTCTCGGCCGCCACCTGGTCCGCCCGCGAGTGGCTCGGCCGCGACGGCCTCACCGAGGGCGCCTCCGCCGACCTGGTCGTCTACCCGGACGACCCGCGCGCCGACGTCCGCGTCCTGGCCGCGCCCCGGCGCATCGTGCTGCGCGGTCGCGTGGTGGGGTGACCCGGCGGGCGCGGCGGCGCCACGGAAGCGGAGCGTGGCCACCGATGCGCCCGGAATGATCCCGGAGCACCGATTCGGGTGATCCTGTACGGGAAAAGTCGATCCGTCCTCTTCTGTCGTGCTGCGATCGGTCGTACCGGCCGACACCGCAACGGGACGGGGAGCACGATGACCAGGCAGGGACCGCAGAAGTACCCGGGGGCCTCGCGCAGGTACTGGTACCAGGACGACTACGGCGGCGACGCGATGGAGGTCAACGCCGTCGTGCTGCACACCACCGAGGGCCGCAGCGTGCCGACGTACGGGGGCGGCGGCAGCGCGCCCAACCTGACGGCGAAACCGGACTTCGAGGACGAGAAGCTGGTCTGGTACCAGCACTTCGACATCGACATCTCCTCGCGCGCCCTGGTCAACCGGCCCGGCGGGGTGGAGACCAACACCCTCAACGTGTGCCAGGTGGAGCTGGTGGGCACCTGCGATCCCGAGCGGCACGAGGACTGGGGCGCCGCCAACCGGCACGTCTACTGGCCCAAGGCGCCGCAGTGGGCGCTGCGCGAACTCGCCGAGTTCCTCGCCTGGATGCACACCCACCACGGTGTGCCGCTGAAGGGGCCGAAGCTCTGGCTGCCCTACCCCCGCTCGTACGGGAACGCGGGCGGCCAGCGGATGACCGGACGGGAGTGGAACGTCTTCCGCGGCGTCTGCGGCCACCAGCACGTGCCGGAGAACTGCGTGCACCCGGACACCCCCGTGCTCCGCGCCGACCTGAGCTGGGCCCGGGCGGCCGAACTGGCCGTCGGTGACGAGGTCGCGTGCTTCGACGAGGAGGAGGCGCAGGGCGCTGCGGACACCGCGGACACCGCGGGCGGGCAGGGGCGACGCCGGCTCCGCCGCGGGGTGGTGACCCGTAACGACCCGGCGCGCAAGGACGCGTTCCGGGTGACCACGGCGCGGGGCGAGGTCGTCGCGACGGCCGACCATCCGTGGCTGGTGCGGCTGCCGCACGGCGACGCATGGGTGACCAGCCGTGAACTCACCCCGTTCAAGCACCGGATCGTCGCGGTCGCCGACCGGCAGGGCACCCCCGCGGGGGCGTGGGAGGGCGCCGCCGTCGCCGAGGTCACCGCCGAGGCGGAGGTGCTCGCGGTCGAGCACCTGGGGGAGCAGCCGATCGCCTCGCTGTCGACCTCGACGCGCACCTATGTGGCCGGCGGCCTGCTGTGCCACAACTCCCACGGGGACCCCGGCGCGGTGGACTTCGCCAAGGTGCTCGAATACGCGCGATCGCAGGTGTGACGCGCGGGAACGCATGTGCCGCAGGTTTCGAATACGGAGGCGAAAACCACCCTTTGGAGTGAACCGGGCCCAGGCGGGCGCCGGTTCACTCTCCGTACGTAAATCATTACGGGGTCGAGGTCGCCCGGCGAGCGCGCTGTCCCCTTCAGCGGCGCCGTGGCGACTCCATGACCACTTGGGGGTTTTCCACTTTGTCCAGCTCTCCCTTCAGCATGCCCGCGCGCCGTCCCGCCGCCGCGCTGGGGGCCGCCGTCGCGCTGGCGGCGGGTGCCCTCGCCCTCGGGCCGGCGACCCCGGCCGCCGCGACCGGGGGGACCCACGGCTCCTCCGGCAAGGCCGGTGCGGTCGTCCTGCGGACCGGCCTGGAGGTCTCACTGCTCCGCAAGTCCGTGGACGTCCCGCTGAACCTGACGCTCAACGAGGTCCACGCACCGGCGAGCGCCGACGAGACCGCGCTCACCGCCACCCTCGACGGGGTCGACCACGGCAGGCCGTTCAGCGTCCTGCGCGCCGACGTCGCCACCGCCAGGGCCACCGCCGACCGCCACAAGGCGGAGGGCTACGCCAACCTCGTCAAGGCGCGCGTCAGCCTGCCCGGACTGCCGTTGCTCGGGCTCATCAAGGCCGACGCGATCTCCGCCCGCGCCACGTGCGTGGCCGGCCGCAAGCCGGTCGCCGACGTCGAGCTGCCCGGCCACGTCGTCGTCCTCGGCAAGCGCGTCAAGGTGTCGGCCGGCGGCACGACCCTGGTGAAGGTGCCCGGCGTGGGCGAGGTCCGCCTCGACCTCGCCAAGAGGACCGTCACCTCGCGCAGCGCCGCCGCCACCGCCCTGGAACTGTCGGTGGAGGTCAACCCGCTCAAGCTCGGCGTCGCCGAGGTGAACGGCACCGTCACCCTCGCCGGGGCCACCTGTGAGACGCCCCGCCGCGGCGGGCACGGCGGCGGCGGGCACCACGGCGGCGGCAACGGCGACGGGGACAACGGGGGCGACGACTCCGGCAGCGGCGAGGAGCCGCAGACCGGCGGCGAGTCCGAGCAGCCCTCGCAGTCCGCGGAGCCCTCGGCGTCGGCCGGGCCGTCGGAGTCCGCGCGCGCCGACCAGTCCCCGCAAGCCGCGCCCGCGGCCGCCGGCGACCTCGCCGAGACCGGCAGCAGCTCCATGACCCCGTACCTCGCGGGCGGTTCGGTGCTGCTGTTCGCCGCCGGATTCCTCGTGATCCGCAAGACCCGCCGCAGGCCGGCGGCCGAGAGCGCCCGGGACTGACGAACCCGGGTCGACCCCGGGGGGCGGACCAGGGGTGAGGGGGGACGTGGAGGGCGGCGGAGTGTCCGGAGCCGCCCTCCACGCGCTTTCCCGCACCGCTCCCCGCTCCGGCCGCTCGCTCACGGGCGTCTGAAAAGGGCACTTTCCACTACCCTGTTGGGGAGTGTCCGCGCGCCCGTCGCGGACGGGGCCGGGGGGTCGCATGTTCGGGGGACGGTACGAGTTGCGGGCGCTGCTCGGCTCCGGCGGCATGGCCCGGGTCCATCTGGCGTACGACACCCGGCTCGGCCGGACCGTGGCCGTCAAGACGCTCCTGCCGGAGCTGGCCCGCGACCCCGAGGCGCGCCGCCGCTTCGCCCGCGAGGCACGCGCGGCGGCCGGGCTCAACCACCCCGGCATCGTCACCGTCCACGACCAGGACGAGGTGACGACGGACGACGCGGTCGTGCCGTACCTGGTGATGGAGCACATCGAGGGCCGCACCCTCGCCGAACTCGCCCGTGCACAGGCCCCGATGGAGATCGAGCGGGCCGTCCGCATCACCTGCGAGATCCTGGACGCCCTCGCCCACGCCCACGCCCGCGGACTCGTCCACCGCGACGTGAAACCCTCCAACGTCCTGATCGCCACCGGGGGCACGGTCAAGGTCGCCGACTTCGGCATCGCCCGGGTCGTCCACTCGCTGTCCCGCATCACGGGCACCGGCTCCGCCATCGGCACCCCCGGCTACATGGCCCCCGAGCAGTGCGCCGGCGACGCCGTGGACGCCCGCAGCGACCTGTACGCGGTCGCCTGCATGCTCACCGAACTCCTCACCGGCACCGTGCCCTTCGCCGGGGCCACCCCGCTGTCGGTGATGTACGCCCACGTCCACCAGGCACCGGCGCCGCCCTCCGCGCGCAACCCGCTGGTGCCGCCCGAGCTCGACGCGATCGTGCTGTCCGCCCTGTCGAAGAACCCCGCCCTGCGCCCGCGGAGCGCCGCGGAGATGAGGGGCGCCTTCAGCACCTGGCTGGCCTCGCGGACCCCGCCCACGGG
>NZ_JARAVO010000308.1:0-9494 GCF_033792805.1 Streptomyces sp. PA03-1a | reverse complement strand
CCCGCCGGCCGCGCCCGCCAAGCGGCCCCGGGCGAAGCGGCGTTGCCCGACTGAGATCCATCCGCAACGGCCCCGATGCCACCCGCCCGCCCCCTCCTGCGTCACAGTCGCAGAAGGCGCAGGGGGCGCCCCCGGGGGGAAGCAGGTGACGGTGATGCGGCGGATCACGGCGGCGGTGCTGACGGCGGTGGCGGCGGGAGCGGTCCTGACGGGTTGCGGCGCGAACACCGACCGGGGCCACGCCGGTGACACGCGGCGGCCCGGACCGGTACGGGGCGCGGACGGCGCCCCCAAGGACGGCGGCTCCGAGTGGAACGGGCAGGGCACGGAGGAGGACCGGGGCCCGGAGCGGGCGCCCGACGCGTCACAGCTGTCGACCTTCGCGCTGGACGTCGACACCGCCTCGTACGGCTACGCCAAGCGGCGGCTCGACGAGGGTTCGCTGCCCTCCCCCGCGGACGTGCGCCACGAGGAGTTCGTCAACAGCTTCCGCCAGGACTACCCCGCCCCCGAGGGCGACGGCTTCTCCGTCACCGTCGACGGCGCCCGCATCGGCGACGAGGAGGGCTGGTCCCTCCTGCGGGTCGGCCTCGCCACCCGCCCCGCCGACGAGGGGAACCGGCCGCCGGCCGTGCTCACCTTCGTCGTGGACGTCTCCGGCTCCATGGGCGATCCGGGCCGGCTGGACCTCGTCCAGAAGGCGCTCCGCGCCGCGGTCGGCGAGCTGCGGGACGACGACTCCCTCGCCGTCGTGACCTTCAGCGACCGCGCGCGGGTCGCCCTGCCGGCGACCCGGCTCGGCGCCGGAGGCGCCCGGCAGCGCGCCCTGTCCGTCGTCGACCGCCTCGCGCCGGAGGACTCCACCAACCTGGAGGCGGGCCTGCGCACCGGCTACGACGTGGCCCTGGAGAGCGCCCGGCGCGGGGCCACCAACCGGGTCGTCCTGCTCTCCGACGCCCTCGCCAACACCGGGCAGACCGACCCCGACGCCCTGCTGGAACGGATCGACCGGGCCCGCTCACAGCACGGCGTCGCCCTGTTCGGGGTCGGCGTCGGCAGCGAGTACGGCGACGAACTGATGGAGCGGCTGGTCGACAGGGGCGACGGCCACACCTCGTACGTCTCCACCCCGGCCGAGGCCCGCGCCCTGTTCGTGGACCAGCTGCCCGTCAACATCGGCCTGCGCGCCCGCGACGCCAAGGCCCAGGTCTCCTTCGACCCGAACACCGTCGAGCGCTACCGCCTGATCGGCTTCGAGGACCGCGCCGTCGCCGACGAGGACTTCCGCGACGACCGCGTCGACGGCGGCGAGGTCGGCCCCGGCCACACCGTCACCGCGCTCTACGCCGTACGCCTGAAGGCGGGCGCCCGCGGCCACGTCGCCACCGCGACCGTGCGCTGGCTCGACCCGCACGACCGCACCCCGCACGAGGCGTCGGGCGCCGTCGAGGCGGACCGGCTGGCCGGCCGGCTGTGGGACTCCGGCACCTCGCCGCGGCTCCGGGTGGACGCGGTGGCCGCCTACTTCGCCGACGCGCTGCGCACCTACGACACCGGCGACGAGCAGCTGCCCGGCGCCCCCGGCCTCGCCCGGCTCGGCGACCGCGCGCACGCCCTGGCGGCGACCACCGAGGACCCGGCGGTACGCGACCTGGCGGAAGCCGTGGACAGCGCGTACGCGCTGCGCGCGGGCTGATGGAGTATCAGTGAACCCATGACAGAAGAGAAGGAACCCGAGCCCCGGCTCGACGCCCGCTTCAGCAGCGCCGGCGCGGCCCCCACCACCTGGCACGACGCCCGCGGGCACCTGGCCGGAGCCGAGATCTACTGGCTGACCACCGTCCGTCCCGACGGCCGCCCCCACGTCACCCCGCTCATCGGGGTCTGGCTGGACGACGCCCTGCACTTCTGCACCGGCGCCGACGAGCGCAAGGCCAAGAACCTCGCCCGCAACGGCCGGGTCGTCCTCACCACCGGCAACAACGCGCTCGGCGAGGGCCTGGACGTGGTGCTCGAGGGCAAGGCGGCCCGCGTGCGCAGCGAGAACCAGCTGCACCGGATCGCCGCGGCGTACGAGACCAAGTACGGCTCCGGATGGCACTTCGACGTGGGCGACCAGGTCCTCGTCGGCGACGGCCACGAGGCCCTGGTGTACGAGGTGGAGCCCACCACCGCCTTCGCGTACGCCCGCGGCACCACCTACAGCCAGACCCGGTGGCTGTTCTAGGCGTACGCGGCCGGGACGTGCCGCGGGCCGTGCCGGATCGCCGGAGCGGGCGGGTGCCCCGGGGCGCAGGCCGTTCCCTCACCCCCGGGAACCCGGGGACGGACCCGGGCCCCGGCCGCGCTCCCGTCCCGGTCCGGCGCCGGCCGGGCCGTGGAAGGCGGCGCGGTCGGCGGCGGCGGTACCGCGTTCCCAGCCCTCGCGGTCACGGCCCCTGAGCCGCTGCGTGCGGGTCTCGGGGAACATCGCGTCCGCGGCGCGGCCGACGGCGACCTCGCGCGCCGCCAGCACGGGGAGCACCTCCCTGGACCCGCCCGCCTCCGCGGCTTCCTCCGTCGCGTCACGGGCGGCGGCGGCCAGGCGCTCGCCGATCCGGCCCGCGTAGGCGATGAGGAAGGACTCGCGGAAGTCCCGCGACAGGTCCCCGCCCCTGGCGCCGCCCCTGCCGCCCCTGCGTCCCGGGCGACGCGTGGCCGGCCCCGGGGCGCCGCCGCCGCGCATGGCCGCCTCGGCCTGCACCAGCAGCGAGGTGTACAGCACCTCCACGGCCTCCAGGTCGGCCTCCCAGCCCACGACGGTCGAGAAGCCGAACTCCGCCGACCACACGGCACGGCAGCGGTTCGCCGCCGCGACCGCGTCCAGCAGCAGCGCCTTCGGCGCCTCGTACGGACGCTCCACGCCGATCCGCCGCGCGCCGGGACCGCCGCCGCCCGGCGCCTTGCCCGCGACCAGCGCCTCGTCCACGCTGTGCCGTGCCATCAGGTGTTGGGCCTTCGCGCTCAGCGCCTCCGCCTCCTCGGGGAAGGCCGTGGACTCCGCCTTCGCCAGCAGCGCCCTGATCCGCCGCAGCATCGGATGCCCCGCACCGCCCGCAGCGGGCGCGGCCGGTGCCGGCGGCGTGATCCCGGGCAGCCGCCCCAGCAGGCGGACGAGCTCCAGCACGGCCGTCGCCACCGTGAAGCGGTCCAGCCGCTCGGCCGCCCCGTACGCCGTCAGGAGGCCCGCCGGGTCAGCGCCCCCGTCGGCGGTCAGACGCCCGGCGAGCCGCACGTGCTCCGGGCGCAGTTCGCGGCGCACCATCCGCAGCAGGTCGGCGTCCTCCCAGCCGCGCGCCCGGCAGCCCCGCAGCAGCCCGCCCACCGCGGTCGCCACCGCCCGGCCGACCTCGTCCCACCCGGCCTCCGCCGCCGCCATCGCCGACGCCCCGGCGTCCAGCGCCGTCTCGACGTCCCCCTCCGGCGCCCCCAGGACACCGGCGAACGCCGCCTCGACCACCGTCATCGCATCTCGCACGCGGTTCAGGATCGCACCGACACGCCGCGCACGGAGCACGGTGCCCGCCCGCCCCGACGGGCCGGGCCGGGGTACGGAGCCGAGAACGCCGACGGTGGGCGTGCGGGCCGGGACGTCCGCACGACCGGGTTCCACGCCGACGTCATGGCCGAGCCCGCGCCTGCGGTCGCCGGATTCAGCCCGGTAGCCATCGCCCTGCCCGGCCACGGCCGCCATGGCCGAGCCCGCACCTGCGGTCGCCGGATTCGGCCCGGTAGCCATCGCCCTGCCCGGCCACGGCCGCGTCCCGGCTCCCGGGGACCTGCCGATCAGGAACCGCGCCCGCCTCGTGGAACGGCTCGCCGCCGACACGGGCTGCGACGTCGTCGTCGTCCGCAGCCTGCCGGCTCGCCCGGCTGCGCGCCGTCGGCGTCCGCGCGGTCGTCTCGGCGGGACCGCCGACGACATCGGCCTCACCGACCGGGAACGGCTCGACCTCGGCACCTGCACCGCGCCGGGTACGGCTTCCTCTTCGAACGACCCGGCCGCGCCGCGGAGATCATCGCGGCACCGCCGCCGGGATCAGCCGGCCGCGCCGCCCCGCTCCACCAGGACCGGCCACAGGCGCTCCGCCAGCACCGGGTCGGTGCGGGCCACTTCACGCCCCAGGGCGGACGCGGCCGCGGCGAGCGCGCGGCGCAGTTCCGCCGGCTCCGCCGAGCGCACCAGCGTGGCGTGCAGCGGCCCCGTGACCTCGTCCGGCAGCAGGTGGGCGCCCTTGGCGTAGGCCGCGGGGTGCCCAAGGCGCAGGCAGGCGAGGGCGATGACCTGGGTGCGCACCGCGCCGATCCAGTGCTCGGCCTGCCACAGCCGGCCCCGCTCGATGCTCGCCGCGGCGTGCAGGACGTGGTGCCAGCCGAGTCCCGCCGGCGTCCCCGGGTCGGCCGGCGCCGCCTCCGGCGCCCGGCCCGCGGAGCCGAACACCGTCCGCCACTGCGGCCCCCGGGGTCCGAACTGCTCCTCCGGCGTGAACGCCAGGTCCGCCTCCAGCGCCCCCGGCAGCAGGAACACCCGGTAGACGGTCGCGCCCGCCGGCAGGTCCCAGTGGTGCAGCGCCCCGAACCCGGGCCCGTACAGCCACGCCGTCCAGCGGGCCAGCGCCGCGCCCACCTCGCCCCGCACCCCGAGCACCAGGTCGACGTCGGACCACCGGTCGCCGCCGCCCGGGACCGCGAGCGAACCGGTGAGCGCGGCCCCGGTGACGTCCGGGTCGTCCGCGGCGAGACCGAGCAACCGGGCCCGTACGCGGTCGCGTTCCCCGGGTGTGAACATGCCCTCACCGTAGCGAAGCGGGCGCCGCGCGTCCGGGCCGGTCATCCGCCGGTCGCCCGCCGGTCGTCCGGCGGACATCCGGTGATGGGAACGTGCGGGCGTGACTCGCACGATGGCTCTCGGGCTGGCCGGTACCGCCGCGCTGGCGATCGGCGGCATGGCCGCGGGGGCGCTGCCGGTACGGGACGGGATCGCGCTGCCGCAGGGGCAGGCGGCGGCCGGACTGCTGGTGGCGTACTTCGGCCTCGGGCTGCTCGTCGCGGCGTGGTGGCAGCTCGGCCGGCTGGTGCGCGGGCCCCGGCCCCCGTCGATACGCGCGCTGCTGACGACGTTCGCCGTGTGGGCGGCACCGCTGCTGCTGGCCCCGCCGCTGTTCAGCAGGGACGTCTACAGCTACCTGGCGCAGGGCACGATGGTGAACGCGGGCATCGACGCCTACACGCACGGGCCGGGCGTGCTGGGAGGTACGGCGGCGGCCGAGGTGCCGGCGATCTGGCGGAACAGCCCCGCGCCGTACGGGCCGGCGTTCCTGGCGCTGGCGCGCTTCGGGGCGCACGCCGGGGTCGCCGGGATGCGGGCGCTGGCCTTGCTGGGGGTGGCCCTGCTGGCCACGCTGCTGCCGCGGCTCGCCCGGCGCTGCGGCGCGGACCCGGCCGCGGCCGTGTGGCTGGGGGCGCTCAACCCGCTGGTGCTGCTGCACCTGGTGGCGGGGGCGCACAACGACGCCGTGATGCTCGGCCTGCTCGGCGCGGGCCTGGGCGCGGCACTCGCCCGGCGCCCGGTCGTGGCCGCCGCGCTGGTCACCCTGGCCGCCCTGGTCAAGGCGCCCGCGGCGCTCGGACTGCTGGTCGTGGCCAGCCTGTGGGCCGAACACCTGGAGGGCCGCCGGCGCCTGGCGCGCGCCGGAGCGGCCACGGCGGCGGTCGCCGGCGCGGCCACCGTGGCGGTCACCGCCGTCACCGGCGTCGGCTACGGCTGGATCGGCGCGCTGACCACGCCCGCCTCCGCCTCCAACTGGTCCCTGGTCAACGTCCTGGGGCGGTTCGCCGGCACCCCGGACGTCTGGCGGCTGCTCGGCATGGCCGCGGCCGCGCTCGTCATCGCCGCCGTGTGGCTGTACCGCGAGCGGCTCGGGCCGGTGTACGCCCTGGGGATCAGCCTGCTCGCGGTGGCACTGCTGGGCCCGGCGATCCGCCCCTGGTACCTGCTGTGGGGGCTCGTGCCGCTCGCCGTGGCCGCACCCGACGGCCGGGTGCGGCGGATCGCCGCGCTCGCCAGCGCGGTGCTGGCGCTCGTGGTGCTGCCCAGCGGGCTCGCCGCGACGCCCCGTCAGATCGCCCTGGCGGCCGCGGGTGCGGCCCTCGCGCTGCTCCCGCTCGCCGCGCTGCGGCTGGTCCGGCTCGTACGTCCTGCGCTCGCCTCATGAGGCGGATCGTGACGGCGGCCGCCGCCGTGGTCGCGACCGCGCTCTTCCTGGCCACCGTGCCGCTGCACCGGCACTGGTTCGACCTCGGCGTGTACTGGGGCACCGTCAACGCCTGGACGCACGACGGCGTCGGCGTCTACGACTACCTCAGTCCCGGGACGACGTACGGCTTCACCTACCCGCCGTTCGCCGCGCTGTGCATGCTGCCGCTGGCCCTGGTGAGCTGGCCCGCGGCCGTCGTCTGCGCGGCCGCGATCAACATCTGCGCCGCGGCGGCCGTCCTGTGGTGGACGGTGTGGCCGATCGTGCGCCGCGAGGGCTGGACCCCCTGGTACGCGATGGTGCTGGCCGTGTGCCTGATGGCGCTCCTGGAGCCGGTCCACGACACCTTCACCTTCGGGCAGGTCAACCTGGTCCTGCTCGCCCTGGTGCTCGCCGACACCGAACTGCTGCGCCGCGGCAGCCGCTGGGCCGGGTGCGCGATCGGCCTCGCCGCCGCCGTGAAGCTGACGCCCGCGCTGTTCGTCGGGTGGCTGCTGCTCGCCGGGCACCGCCGCGCCGGCCTCACCGCGGCCGCCACCGCGACCGGGGCGACCCTGCTGGCGGCGCTGGCCGCGCCCGGCGCGTCCCGCGACTTCTGGACCCGGGCGATGTGGGACACCGACCGCGTCGGCTCGCTGTCGTACGCCTCGAACCAGTCGCTGCGCGGCACCTTCGCCCGGCTCGACGCACCCACGTGGGTGTGGGCGGTGGCCGTGGTCGCGGTGCTGGCGGTGTGGGCGTACAAGGTGCGCCGGACCGGCGTCACGACGGGCGTCGCCCTCACGGGGGTGACGGCCTGCCTGGTCAGCCCGGTGACCTGGGTGCACCACCTGGTGTGGCTGGTCCCGGCGTTGGCGGCGCTGGCCGGCGAGGCGCTGCGGGTACGGACCCGGGGCCCGACGGTCGCGGCGGTCGGCAGCTACGTCCTGCTCTGCAGCAGTGTCGTGTGGCTGTGGCGGGGCGACCCCGGCACGGGCGGCCTGGGCACCCTCGTGGGCGGCAGCGCCTACGTGTGGATCGGCCTGGGGCTGCTCGTCGCGCCCCGGCCCGGATGGCGTAGCAGGGCGCGCCCGCGTCCGATCCTGGCTGACAGGGTGGGGGAGAGGGCCGGCTGACGGCCCGTCGGCCGAGCTGTCCGCCGAGTCCCGAGGAGATCGACACATGCGTGTGTCCCTGCGCCGGACGTTCGCCGCGCTGCTGATGACCGTCGTCCCCGCGCTGGCCGCCCTCCCCGCGCCGGTGCCCGCACAGGCGCGCTCCTCCGTCGCCCTGGCACCCCTGCTCGGCGTCGGGGCGCCGAACTCCATCCCCGGCCGCTACATCGTCACCCTGGCCCCGGACAGCGACCCCTCCGCCGTGGCGAGCGCGGCCGGGATCACCCCGGCCCACGTGTACGACAGCGTGATGCGGGGCTTCGCCGCCCCGCTCACCGGCAGGCAACTGGCCCGCGTACGGGCCCTGCCCTCGGTGCGCGGCGTCGAGCAGGACACCACGGTCACCCTGCCCGCGGAGGACCGGATCCCGGTGTCGACCAGCCGCCGGATGCCGGGCAGCCCGCCCCCCACCGACGGCACCGGCCGGTTCTGGGGCCTGGAGCGCGTGAGCAACCGCGCCCCGGCCACGCACGGCTTCACCGTCCGCGCGACCGGCGCGAAGGTCACCGCGTACATCATCGACAGCGGGATCGACTTCGCCCACCCGGAGTTCGGCGGCCGCGCCAAGCCCGGCATCGACGAGATGGACGACGGCCGGAACGCCGCGGACTGCGCGGGCCACGGCACGCACGTCGCCGGCACGGTCGGCGGTGAGCACACCGGGGTCGCCCGGGCGGTCTCGCTGGTCTCCGTACGCGTGCTGGACTGCGAGGCGCGCGGCCCCAACTCCGGCATCATCGCCGGGATCAACTGGGTCGCCCGGCACGCGGTGAAGCCCGCCGTGGCCAACATCTCGCTGGGCGGCCTCTACTCCCCGACGATGAACGAGACCCTGGACGCGCTGGCCCGGGCCGGGGTCTTCCCGGTCGTCGCGGCCGGCAACGACGACGTCAGCTCCTGCGTCATCTCCCCGGCGAGCGCCACGGAGTCCTTCACCGTCGCCGCGACCGACCGGGCCGACCACCGGGCGGCGTTCAGCAACTTCGGCAGCTGCGTCAACCTGAACGCGCCCGGTGTCGACATCGCCTCCGCCTTCCCCGGCGGGCTCTACGCGATCATGAGCGGCACGTCGATGGCGGCCCCCCACGTCACCGGCATCGCCGCGCTCTACAAGGACACCTACGGGGACGCCGGCTTCGAGGTGCTGAAGAAGTGGCTCCTCGACCACGCCACCCGGACCGCGGTCCCCGAACCGTGGGGCACCCCGCAGCTGGTGGCCTTCACCGGGGACCTCTGAACGGCCCCGCCGTCCCGCGCCGCGCCCGTCAGGTGAGTTCGCGCGCGAGGTGCAGCGCCGTGATCGCCATACGGCGGGCGTGGAAGAAGCGGTGCGCCCCGTGGTTGGCCACGCCCGCGTCCAGCTCCAGCCGCTCGCAGCCCGCCGCCCGGGCCCTGGCCTCCACCTCCGCCAGCAACCGCGTGCCCACCCCCGCGCCACGCGCGTCCAGCACCGTGACCAGGTCGTCGACCAGCAGCAACCGCCCCCTGCTGGTGGTCAGCACCCGGTGCGTCGCCACCCCCAGGTAACGCTCCCGCTCGTCCAGGGCCGCCGTGAAGACCACCCCCTGGTCATGCGCCTCGGCGGCGAAGGCCGCGAAACCGTCGGCGGTCAGAGCCGGTCGCAACGCCCTGATCAGCGGCCCGACTTCAGCGGTCATGGCCGGTTCACCAGACTTCACGTCCACGAACGTCAGTTCCATGGCGTGATCCTAGGAGGCGCCGGCGCCCGCCGCGCTCCCGTACGGATCAAGTCGCGTTGGCGTTCAGCGGAGTTGCGGTCCGGGCCGGCCGGAGAACGAGGCACGGTAGCCGGTTGAGCCACCCGTGACGCGGGAATCCTCAACGCCACGGTGGCGAATGTCCCGGTCTGGTAAGAAACGACCGTGGATCATCGCGTCTCGAGCGATGGTCCCGGGCTCACACGCTGGGAGAGATCGACATGTTGAAGCCCACTTGTTCCTGCGACAAGCACCCGGCCGACGGGGAGCCCCCGGCCGGGTGCTTGTCGCAGGAACAAGTGGGCTTCAACATGTCGATCTCTCCC
>NZ_JARAVO010000307.1:0-9609 GCF_033792805.1 Streptomyces sp. PA03-1a | reverse complement strand
GTCTACGTCCACGACTGGTACGCGCAGCCCACGTACTACGCCGACGACCTGTCGCTGACCGGGCCGCCGGGCCCGGTCAGCGACAGGTCGTCGGCGTAGTACGTGGGCTGCGCGTACCAGCCGTGGACGTAGACCGTCGCGCTGGTCTGGGTCGGGCCGGTGGTGAAGCTGACGTTCAGTTGCTGGTAGGCACCGCCGGTGCCCGGGGTCCAGGTGCTGGTGCCGCCGTCCACGCCGATGTAGACGTAACTCCCCTTGACCTGCGCTGAGAAGGTGTACGCCGTGTTCGGGGCGACGCCCACCGTCTGCTTGCACTGCGCGGTCCCGGTGCCGCTCGGGGTGCCGGCGAGGGCGCGACTGCCGCTCTTCGCCTGCCCGGTCACCACCTGGGTGGTGCCGGAGTCGCAGCTCCAGCCGGACAGGTTGCCCGACTCGAAGCCTCCGTTGACCAGGAACTCACCGGCGTGCGCCGTGGGGGCGAGGGCGACCAGCCCGCCGAGGACGGCGGTGCAGGCGAGGGTCGCCGTCGCGGCGACGAGGTGTCTCATGGGGGGCCGCTCCTTCGGGGGCGAGAAGAAGTGAGCATGACAACTCGCAGCAAACAGGTCTGGACCAATCCTGTCAATGGTCCGGACCATCCCCGTGGCCGGTCACCCGGATCACCCGTCCGGCGGCGGTCCGCCCCGCGACCGCCCCGGCGGCTCACGTCCGCGGTTTCGACCAGGGCCAGCGCGGCTTCTCCGGCCGGTTCCCCTCCGGGTCGTAGACGAAGACCCAGCGCGTACGGCGCTGCGCGCGCGGGCCGGGACTGGGCTCGCGATGATAGACGTGCACGACGGGGGGTGCGCCGTCCTCCTGCGGCACCGGTACCTCGTACACCTTCGGGGGCTGCCCGGTGATGCCGGTCAGCACCCCCAGCACCCGGCCGTCCAGCGGCCCTCCGACGAATTCCGTGTCCTCATGCCTCACGGGGTCAGGGTAGGCCCTGGGGAGGGGGCCACGTTCAGGAAACGGCAGGTGGGAGCAGATGTGCGACTGCCTGGGCCAGCGGGGTCACCCGGCGGGCCAGGTCCCCGGCGGGGCTGCCCGCGCTCTCCCGCTCCAGGGCGGCCAGTGCGACCTCGGCGGTCTCCTGGTCGGTGGTGGAGCTGACCAGCAGGAGCGCGATGAAGTGGTCCACCAGCCACCGCCGCAGCTCCTGGGCGGGGGGCTGCTTGCCCTCGTCCAGCCAGGTCAGCGAGACGGCCTCGACGCTGGCGATCCAGGAGCGCACCATCATCGCCAGCCGCGGTCCGGGGTGCGGCGCGCCCAGGTGCATCAGGATCTGCTCGGCCGCGCCGCGCCGGACACCGTCCACGATGGCATCGGTCCGGCTGGTCTCCGCGACGCTGCCGCCGCGCAGCAGGGCGGAGTACGCCGCGTCGTGCTCGTCCACGTAGGAGAGGTAGCGGTCCAGCGCGTTGGACAGGCGCTGGGTCATCTCGCCCTCCGCGGGCTCCACGAAGCAGGTCCGCAGTTCCTCGGCGGCGTTGCGCATGGCGGCCTCGTACAGCTGCTGCTTCCCGCCGGGGAAGTAGCGGTAGACCAGGGGACGCGAGACCCCGGCGGCCGCGGCCACGTCGTCGACCGAGACGTCCTCGGGCCTGCGGTGCCCGAACAGGTCCACGGCGGCGGCGAGCAACTGGGTACGGCGCTGCTCGACGCTCAGCCGGCGGTAGGCGGGGGCGGCGGCGGGCGCCGGCGTCGAACTGCCGTTCATGAACGCCAGCGTATCCGCCCGCGCGCCGTGCTACCCGAGAAGTCCCGAGCTGCGCCACATGCGCCGTACGCCCGGACCCTCGAACATGCCGATCTCCTCCAGGAAGTCCATCAGCTTCCGCGCCGCCTGCCGCATCACGTCGCGGCGGTGCGGGCCAGCTCGGCGGCGTGCCGGGGGTCGAGCCCGACCGAGGCGTACACCTGGGGGCTGATCAGCGACCGGGCGATCACCCGTGCGGCCTCGGCGGAGGAGATCCGGGTGAAGGCGATCTCCCAGCGCGGAGCCGAGCTCATCTGGCGGCGCAGCTCCTCACGGGCGTAGCGGATGTGCCGGGCCTCCTCGACCACGTGGATGCGGGTGACGCCACGGGTCAGCGGCTGCACGCGCTCGTCCGGGAAGGTCAGCCGCTGCATCCAGTCGAGGATCTCCTCGGCGAGCAGGGTGCCCGTGAAGGAACCGGGTGTGGTGGAGACGGTCTTCAGCGCCCGCCCGAGGTTGTGGTCCGTGCGCGAGGGCTTGTAGACGGGTGTGCCGAGCCGGGTCACCAGCCGCGCGAACATCTTCGAGTGGCGGCACTCGTCGGCGATCTCGGTGAGCGCGTAGCGGACGTGCCCGCTGGTGGGGTCCAGGTCGTAGGAGTGCCGCAGCAGCAGCTGCATGAGGATGATCTCGAACCAGATGCCGATCGAGGCCAGCGACGCCGACTCGTGCCGGCTCAGCTCGATCCGCTGTTCCTGCGACATGTGCTTCCACAGCGGGGTGTCGTACAGGGAGCACAGCTCGGGCGGCCAGAACCACGTGCCGTCCTCGAACGGGGCGTCCCAGTCCAGCTCGGTGTCGGGGTCGAAGGAGTGCTTCGCGGAGGCGTCGAGCAGCCGCTCCGCCACTTTTTCACGCGTTGCAAGAGGGGTGCCAGCGGTCATGCTCTTATGAGACTGTGTGTCAGCAAGCCCGTCAAGAGTCGAGGAGACGCCAATGCCGTCGCAGGACAACCTGTGGGAGATCCCGGCTTCCGGAGCCGCCCGCTTCTCCTGGGAGTACGACGACGGGCGCGACCGGCTGCTCGCCCTCTACCAGAAGGGCAAGGACAAGCAGTGGGACGCGGTCACCCGCATCGACTGGGACATCGAGGTCGACCCGTACGACCCGCTCGGCGTGCCGGACCAGAACATGACCGTCTACGGCACCCCCTACTGGGACAAGATGTCCGAGCGGAACAAGCGCGACATGCGCCGTGCCTACGCCTCCTGGCAGTTCAGCCAGTTCCTCCACGGGGAACAGGGCGCCATGGTCTGCGCCGCCCGCATCGTGGAGTCGGTGCCCGACCTCGACGCCAAGTTCTACTCCGCGACCCAGACCATGGACGAGGCCCGGCACGCCGAGATCTACTCCCGCTTCCTGCGCGAGAAGGTCGGCATGGTCTACCCGATCAACGACTCGCTGCAGGCCCTGCTCGGCGACACCCTGCGCGACTCCCGCTGGGACATGCCGTACCTGGGGATGCAGGTGCTCATCGAGGGGCTGGCGCTGGCCGCCTTCGGCATGCTGCGCGACACCACCGACAAGCCGCTGCCCAAGCAGATCCTCGCCTACGTCATGCAGGACGAGGCCCGGCACGTCGCCTTCGGGCGGATGGCGCTGCGCGACCACTACAGGCAGCTGTCCGACGCCGAACTGCGCGAGCGCGAGGAGTTCGTCATCGAGGGCTGTTACCTCATGCGCGACCGGCTGCGCGGCGCCGAGGTGCTGGAGGACTTCGGCATCCCGCGGCAGGAGGCCGAGGAGCTGAGCGAGCGCTCGGAGTACCTGCAGCTCTTCCGCAGGCTGCTGTTCAGCCGCATCGTTCCGTGCGTGAAGGACATCGGGCTGTGGGGCGAGCGGCTGCAGCGCGCCTACGTCGACATGGGCGTCCTGGAGATGGGCGACTCCAACCTCGACCTGCTGATGGCGCAGGACGAGGAGATCGCCGAGAAGCTCGACGCCGAGCGCTTCGCCCAGGAGGAGACCGAGCGGGCCGCCGAGGTCGAGCAGGCCATCGCGCTGGGCGCCCAGGACTGACCGCGGCCGGCCACGGGATCAGCGTCCCAGCACCGCGCGCATCACGGCGCGGGCGACCGGGGCCGCCTTGCCGCCGCCGCTGATGTCGGCGCGGTCCGCGGCGGCGTCCTCCACGACGACGGCGACGGCGACCTTCGCCGGGGCCCCCCGGCCCTCCTTCGCCCAGGAGATGAACCAGGCGAACGGGTTCCCGCGGTTGTCCTCGCCGTGCTGCGCCGTGCCCGTCTTGCCGCCCACCACCGCGCCGGGCAGGGCGGCGTTGCGGCCCGTGCCGTGCCGCACCACGGCGACCATCATGTCCTGCATCACGAAGGCCACGGTCGCGTCCATCACCTGCCGGTAGGCCCGTTCACCGGTGATCTCCAGCGGGAGGCCGGCGCCGTCGGTGGTCCGGTCCACCAGGTGCGGGTACATCAGCGTGCCGTCGTTGGCCACGGCCGCAGCGACCATCGCCATCTGCAGCGGGGTGGCCCGGGTGTCGTACTGCCCGATGGACGACAGCGCCAGCTGCGCCCGGTCCATGCGGCGGTCGAAGACGCTGACCGCGGGGTGCGACGGGACCCCGATGGAGGGGTCGTTGAAGCCGAAGGCCTCAGCCGTCTCGCGCATCGCCCGCAGCCCCACGTCGTCGCCGAGCTTGCCGAAGACGGTGTTGCAGGAGACGACGTACGCGTGGAGCAGCGGCGCGTCCTCACAGCCCGCCGACGCCGACTCGTTGCCCAGCGTCGTCGTCGTGCCCGGCAGGCGATAGGGGTCCGGGGAGTCGGTGGGCTTCCCGACGTCGGTGACCACCCCGGAGGCGAGCGCCGCGACCGCCGTCACCGTCTTGAAGGTCGAACCCGGGGGGTACGTCTGGCGCAGCGCCCGGTTGAGCATCGGCTGGTCCTCGGCGGTGACGAGCCGGTGCCAGGCGCCGAGCGCCTCCGGGCCGGTGCCGGCGATCGTCGCGGGGTCGTAGGAGGGCGTGCTGACCAGCGCCAGGATCCGGCCGGTCGCCGGATCGAGGGCGGCGACCGCGCCCTTCTTGCCGCCCAGCGCCTTGTACGCGGCCTGCTGGGCGGCCGGGTCGATGGTGGTGCGGACGTCGCCCGGGCGCTGCGGCGCCCTGCTGACCGCGTTCCACAGCGGGAGCGCCGACAGCCCGGGGGAGGAGCCGGACAGGACGTCGTCCGCGGCGGCCTCCAGCAGGGCCGTGCCGTACGTCTGGGAGGAGAAGCCGGTCACGGGCGCGTAGAGCGGGCCGTCGGCGTAGGTGCGGACCCAGTCCAGCTGGGCGCCGGTGGACCGGGAGCCGGTCACGGGCCGGCTGCCGACGAGGATGTCGCCGCGCGGCTGCGCGTAACGGTCGATCGGCACCCGCCGGTTGGCGGGGTTGGCGTCGTACGCGGGGGCCCGCACCACCTGGACCCGGATGGCGTTCACCAGCAGGGCGACGAGGAGCAGCAGGCACAGTGCCGCGGCCCGGCGGGCGTACGGGGTCACGCCGCGGCCGACCCGCCGCTGGTGGCCCGGCCGGCGGTCCGGCCGGTGTCCGGGCCGGGCGGCGGGCGTCGGGCGGTGTCGCTGAGCAGGATCAGCAGCGCGACGATCACCCAGTTGGTGACGACCGACGAACCGCCCTGCGCCAGGAACGGCATCGCCATCCCGGTCAGCGGGATCAGGTCCGTCACCCCGCCCGCGATCACGAAGACCTGCAGCGCGACGATCGAGGCCAGCCCCACGGCCAGCAGTCTGCCGAACGGCTCGCGGACCGCCAGCCCCGTCCGGTAGCCCCGGGCCACCAGCAGTCCGTACAGCAGGAACAGCGCGGTCAGCCCCGTCAGTCCCAGCTCCTCGCCCGCCGTGGCCAGGATGAAGTCGGACTTGGCCGCGAAGCCGATCAGGATCGAGTGCCCCTCGCCCAGGCCCGTGCCGAGCAGCCCTCCGGCGGAGAACGCGAACAGCGACTGCGCCAGCTGCCCCGGCCCCTGCCCGGCCTCGATGCTGGCGAAGGGGTGCAGCCAGTCCGCTACCCGGGAGTGCACGTGCGGTTCGAGCGAGCCGACGAGGAAGGCACCCGCCGCCGACAGCAGCAGCCCGATCGCGATCCAGCCGGTGCGGCCGGAGGCGACGTAGAGCAGGATCACGAAGAGGCCGAAGAACAACAGCGAGGTCCCCAGGTCGCGTTCCACCACCAGCACGCCGAGGCTGATCGTCCAGACCGCCAGCACCGGGCCCAGCACCCGGCCGGTCGGCAGTTGCAGCCGGCGGAACCGCCGGACCTGCCGGCCGGCGTACGCGAGCGCGGCGCGGTTGTCCGCGAGGTACGCCGCGAAGAAGACCGCCAGCAGCACCTTCGCGAACTCGCCGGGCTGGAAGGAGAAGCCCGCGACCCGGATCCAGATCCTGGCGCCGTTCACAGCGGGGAAGAGGCTCGGCACGATCATCAGCACCAGGGCCGCCACGACGCCCAGGTACGCGTACCCGGCCAGGGCGCGGTAGTCGCGCAGCAGCAGGACGACCGCGATGAACAGGGCGACGCCCAGCCCGGACCAGACCAGCTGCGCCGGGGCGGCGGCGTCGGGGGTCTCCAGGTCGAGGCGGTAGATCAGGACCAGGCCGAGTCCGTTGAGCAGCACCCCGATCGGCAGCAGCAGCGGGTCCGCGTACGGGGCGCGCAGGCGCACCGCCAGATGGGCCACCAGCGCCAGCCCGCCGAGCGCCGCGCCGTAGCCGGCCGCCCCCTGCGGTACGGCGCCGTCGTGCGCGAGGCCCACGGCGCAGTAGCCGTACACCGGGATCAGCACCGCGCCGACCAGCAGCGCCAGCTCGACGCCACGGCGCCGGGGCAGCCGGACGGCGGGCACGGCGAGGGCCGGTGGCGAGGTCCCGGGGGCGGGGGCGGTCATGGGACGCAACGTAGCAAGACATCCCGGACAAATCGTTCATATTCGTGGGAGGTGGCGTTGTCACAGGGGGCCACTAGCGTGGCCGCCATGACCTTCAAGGCGCCGCAGTCCCTGTCCGAGCTGCCGTACGCGCAGGCACTGGAGCCGTTCGACGAGCCCGGGCTGGGCGTCGAGGAGCGGTACGACACCGTGCACTTCGACGGCCTCACCTTCGGCGAACAGGACGCCGGCGGCGCCGTCTTCCTGGAGTGCGCGGTCACCGACACCGTCTTCGAGGGCGGCAGCCTGCGCCGGGCGCGCTTCAACGAGGTCTGGCTGCAGGGCGACCGCTTCGTCGGTACCTCGGCGGCCGAGACGAACTGGATGGACGCGACCGCCGACTCCTGCGTGCTCGCCGGTGTCGAGGCCTTCGGCGCGGTGCTGCGGCGGGTGGTCTTCCGGCGCTGCAAGTTCGACTCCGTCAACCTGCGCTCGGCCCGGCTGCACGAGGTCGTCTTCGAGGACTGCGTGCTGCGCGACGTCGACCTCGGCGGCGCCCGCCTGAAGGACGTCTCCTTCCCCGGCACCGCCCTGGAACGCCTGCGGCTCGGCCGTGCCGAGCTCGACGCCACCGACCTGCGCGGCGCTACCCGCCTCGACCTCGCCGACGGGCACGACTCGTTGCGCGGCGCCGTCATCGGCAGCGCCCAGTTGCTCGACCTGGCCCCGGCGCTGGCCGCCGCGCTGGGCATCGTCGTCCGGGACGGAGCGGACGACGGCCCCCGCCGTCCCCGGCGGCGCTGACCCGTCCACGGCCGAAAAGGTGCGGCGGAAGCCGGGCCGCCGCCGCAGAATCACAGGCATGGGAAAGACGTACGAACGCATCGACGGGCGCCTGCGCGCGTTCATCGAGGAGCAGAAGGTCTTCTTCACCGCCACCGCGCCCCTGTCCGGCGACGGGCACGTCAACGTGTCGCCCAAGGGCCTCGACGGTTCCTTCGCCCTCCTCGACGACCGCACCTTCGCCTACGCCGACCTCGGCGGCAGCGGCGCCGAGACCATCGCCCACCTGCGGGAGAACGGCCGCATCACCCTGATGTGGTGCGCCTTCACCGGGCCCCCGACCATCGTGCGGGTGCACGGGCGCGGCGAGCCCGTCTTCCGCGACGACCCGCGCTGGGACGACCTGCTCCCGCACTTCTCCGACGACATCCGGGCGCGCACCGACCTGCGCGCCGTCATCCTCGTCACCGCCGAACGCATCAGCGACAGCTGCGGATTCGCCGTCCCCTTCATGGACTTCCGGGAGGAACGGCCCCTGCACACCCAGCGCTTCTCCCGCGAGACCGAGGAGTCCTTCAGCGACTACTGCGTGGGCAAGCCGTACGTCGCGGTCAGTCTCGACGGGCTGCCGGGCCTGCCGCTCCCGCTGCCGCCCCGCACGTCCTGACGGGGGCGCCACCGCGCCAACCCGGTTCCGGGCCGCACGATTTGGGACGACAGAGTCTCAAAAGCACCCTTGCGGCGACAAGATCCCTCTGTCGTACTTGTACGGCCGTGTGTCCGGAGCCGAGAGGTGGTCCCCCCATGCCCGTACGGCCCGTGCGCGGTCGCCACCGCAGACCCCAGCCGCCGAGCCGGCTCTCGCCGGTGTCGGTCGCCGTCACCGCCGCCTCCGGAGCGGGACTCGCGCTGCCGCTGGTCGCGGCCACGGGCGCGGGCGCGGCCACGACCGGCACGTGGGACAAGGTCGCCCAGTGCGAGAGCAGCGGCCGCTGGCACATCAACACCGGCAACGGCTACTACGGCGGGCTGCAGTTCGCCCAGTCGACGTGGAAGGCCTACGGCGGTGGGAAGTTCGCCGCCCGGGCCGACCTGGCGACCAGGTCCGAGCAGATCGCGATAGCCGAACGGGTCCTGGACGGGCAGGGTCCCGGGGCGTGGCCCGTCTGCTCGCAGCGCGCCGGGCTCACCCGGGGCGGACCGCAGGCGCAGGACCCGCCGCGACGTGCGGCGGCCCCGGCGAAGAAGACCGAACGCAAGGAGAAGCCCGGGACGGACCGTGCCCCCGCGGCGCGGGACGACTCCTACACGGTCGTCAGCGGGGACACGCTCTCCGGGATCGCCGACGAGCAGGACGTCCACGGCGGCTGGCAGCGGCTCTACGCCGTGAACCGCCGGGTCGTCGGAGCCGACCCCGACCTCATCCTCCCCGGACAGGAACTGTCCGTGCCGGGAGCGGAGCCCGCGAAGGACCCCAAGCCGGCCAAGGCATCCAAGCCCGCCAAGCCCGCCAAGCCCGGCAAGCCCGCCAAGCCCGCGAAGACCGCCAAGCCCGCCGAGCGGCACGCCGCGCCCGCCTCCGCCGCGCGGACCTTCGTCGCACCGGTCGGCGGAGCGCTCGGCACCCCGTACCACCGCAGCGGATCCCACTGGGCCAGCGGTTACCACACCGGCCAGGACTTCGCCGTGCCCACCGGCACCTCCGTCAAGGCGGTCGCCGCGGGCACGGTCGTCGAGGCCGGCTGGGGCGGCGCCTACGGCTACCAGGTCGTGATCCGGCACCACGACGGCATGTACACCCAGTACGGCCACCTGTCCTCGCTGACCGTACGGACCGGCCAGACCGTGGCCGCCGGCCGCCAGGTCGGCCGCTCGGGCTCCACGGGCAACACCACCGGCCCGCACCTGCACTTCGAGGTGCGCACCGGCGAGGGCTACGGCTCCGACGTCGACCCGGTCGCCTACCTGCGGCGGCACGGGGTCCGCCTCTAGGTCGTGTCGTCACACCGGCTCCGCTGGGAGGTGCCCCCAGGTGCGGTGCATCGCAAGGCGGAGAGTCGTCCTCGTAGTGGGCTACTCGGACGATTCGACGACTCCCCCGGGCCGAAGGCTGGGGGAGTGCCGTGCCTGGGGCACCTCCCA
>NZ_JARAVO010000306.1:0-9705 GCF_033792805.1 Streptomyces sp. PA03-1a | reverse complement strand
GCACAGAAGGTCCCGTTGCCATGCCCCGATCCGCCGTCTTCGTGCCCCACTTCCACTGGGACCGGGAATGGTACGAGCCCTTCCAGGTGTTCCGGCACCGGCTCGTCACCGCCCTGGACACCGTGCTGGAGACGGCCGAGACGAACCCGGACTTCCGCTTCACCGTCGACGGGCAGATGGCCGCGGTCGAGGACTACCTGGAGATGCGGCCGGAGAACCGCGGGCGCGTCACGGCCCTGGTCGCCGAGGGCCGGCTCGCCATCGGGCCGTGGCTGATCCTGCTCGACGAGTTCCTCTGCTCGGGCGAGACCATCGTCCGCAACCTGCAGATGGGGTGGGCGGCCGCGGCGGAGCTGGGCGGCTCCATGCCCATCGGCTACCTCCCGGACATGTTCGGCCACGTCGCCCAGATGCCGCAGATCCTGGCGCGCGCCGGGATCGAGCACGCGGCGCTGTGGCGCGGGGTGCCCGGCTCCGTCGACGGCCACGCCTTCCGCTGGCGCGCCCCCGACGGCTCGGAGGTGCGCACCGAGTTCCTCTTCGACGGTTACGACAACGGCCTCGACGTCCTGCTGGTGCCCGATCAGATCGGTCGCGCGCTGGGCGAGTACGCGGAGATGACGGCCGGACGGTGGGGCGACGACCCGGTGCTCGCGATGGCCGGCACCGACCACAACGCACCGGACCCGCGCCTCGCGGAGTGGCTGCGGCAGGCCTCGGGCGAGGGGCGCACCATCACCATCGCCACGCTCGACGAGTACGTACGCAAGCACGTGCGCGACGAGGTCCCGGCCGTCGTCACCGGTGAACTGCGCAGCCACGTACGCGGCAACATCCTCCCGGGCGTGCTCTCGGTGCGGCGCGGGCTCAAGCACCGGATGGCCGTCGCCGAACGCACCGTCGACCACGCCGAGCGCCTGAACGCGCTGTGGTCCGGGCGTGACGACACGCCGTTCCTCTCGCTCGCGTGGCACAAGATCATCGAGTCGAGCGCCCACGACTCGGTCGTCGGCTCCGGCACGGACGAGACCGCCGACCAGGTCGAGGCGCGGCTCGCCGAGGCCGCGCACGCCGCGCGCGCCGTACGGGACGCGGCGCTGGCCGGACCCGCCGCCCGCGTGCCGAGCGACGGCCACCTGGTCGCCAACCCGCTGACGGTCCCGCGCACGACGCTGGTCGAGGTCGACGTCGTGGCCCCGCCCGAGGGGACCGTCCTCGTCGCGACCGCGGCCGACGGCTCGGAGCACCCCGTACAGCTGGTCGCGCAGGCGCCGACCGTGCTCAGCGACGAGCGCATGGACGCCTCGCAGCTCGAGCGGGTGCTGCGTCGCATCCACCGCCGCGAGCTGTTCGGCCGCCAGATCGACCACTACGAACTCACCGCGGGTTCGCTCGTCTTCCACCTCGCCGAGGTGCCCTCCAGCGGTCCGTTCGACCTGCTGATCCTGCGCCGCGAGGTCGCCGCCGCTGCCGCCGCGCACCCGGGCAAGTGGCGGGTGCTGACGCTGGAGGAGGCGCGGGCCACCGCGCTGGTTCCGGTCGCCGTCCCCGCCTCCGGGCTCGCGAGCTTCACGGTCGCGCCCGCCGGGCAGGCGCCCGCACCGGGGACCGCCTTCGTGCCGGCGACGGCGACGGCCGGGTCGCTGTCGAACGGGCTGGCCGAGGTCGTGATCGCCGCCGACGGCACCCTGGAGGTGACCGGGGCGGACGGAACCGTGCTGCGCGGGGTCGGCCGTCTCGTCGACGGCGGTGACCGCGGCGACAGCTACAACTACGGCCCGCCGGCCCACGACCTGCTCGTCTCGGAGCCGACGGAGGTCGCCGTCGAACTCCTGGAGAACGGCCCGCTGCGGTCGCGGGTGCGCATCACCCGCGTGTACCCGTGGCCCGCCGCGCTCTCGCCCGACCGCGACGTACGCGGCGACCGGACCGTGCCGACGCCGGTGGAGACCCTGGTGGAGCTGCGCGCGGGCGAGCCCTTCGTGCGCGTCACCACGTCGTTCCTGAACCAGGCCGCCGACCACCGGCTGCGCTTCCACGTCCCGCTCCCCCGGCCGGCGGCCGGCTCGGCGTCGGCCGGGCAGTTCGCCGTCACCGAGCGCGGGCTGACCGCCGAGGGCGGCTGGGGCGAGTACCCGATCCCGACCTTCCCCGCGAGCAGCTTCGTGTCGGCCGGCGCGGCCACGGTGCTGCTCGACCACGCCACCGAGTACGAACTCACCGCCGGGGGCGCCGAACTCGCCGTGACCCTCCTGCGCGCGATCGGCTCGATCAGCGTCAACATCCATCCGCTCCGCGACGAACCGGCGGCGAGCGAGATCCCCGCGCCGGGGGCGCAGGACCTCGGGGTGCGCATCGAGAACCGTTTCGCCGTCCTGCCGTCGGCGACCGGCTGGCAGGCCGCGGACGCGGTCGCCCTCGCCGAGGAGTTCCGCAACGACGTGCTGGTCACCCGCGGTACGGCGCCCGCCGGTGGGCAGTTGCCCCCCGACACGGCCGGCGTGCGGGTCGACGGCACGGACGTCTTCGTCTCCAGCGTCCGCCGTGTCACCGGCGACGAGCTCGGTGCCGGCACCGAGGTGCGGCTGGTGGCGATGAGCGACACGGGCTCCACCGCCCGCGTCACCGGTGCGTTCGGCCGGGTGACCACGGTCGACCTGCTCGGCCGGCCGCTGGCCACCGCACCCGCGGAGGGCGCACTCGAACTCGCCCTCGGCCCGTGGGAGATCCGGACGATCGTGCTCAGGTAGCCGCGGTCGCGGTCGCGGCCGTGACCCCGACCGCGGCCGTGACCGCACACCGGATCCCCCTTTCGCTACCAAGAAAGAGTTGTGACCTCTTGCCCTCCGAGCTCTCCGCGTATGTTTCGGACACCACACCAGGGCGTGGCGCGCTGCGTCCGGCGCGCTCGTGGCTGCACTCCGACGCCCCCTCCCGCTCGCTCAACGGGCACTGGCGGTTCCGTCTGTCGCCCACGGCGACGGCGGCGGACGACTTCGCGGCCGAAGGCTTCGACGACGGCGGCTGGGACGACATCCCGGTGCCCTCCCACTGGGTGCTCCAGGGGGACGGGGCCTACGGCCGGCCCATCTACACCAACATCCAGTTCCCCTTCCCCATCGACCCGCCCCACGTACCGGACGAGAACCCGACCGGCGACTACCGCCGCCACTTCGACCTGCCCGCCGACTGGTCGCGGGCCGAGCGGGTCGTGCTGCGCTTCGACGGCGTGGAGTCGCTCTTCAAGGTGTGGGTGAACGGCGACGAGGTCGGCAGTGCCTCGGGCAGCCGGCTGGCCCACGAGTTCGACGTGACCGCGTCCGTGCGCCCGGGCGACAACGTCGTCGCCGTGCGCGTGCACCAGTGGTCGGCGGCGAGCTACCTCGAGGACCAGGACCAGTGGTGGCTGCCGGGCATCTTCCGCGACGTCACCCTGATCGCTCGGCCTGTCGGGGGGATCGAGGACGTCTGGTTGCGCACCGGGTTCGAGCGGGGGCGCGGCCGGATCGACCCGGAGGTCACCGCGGAGGCGGCGGCGTTCCCGGTCACCCTCCGCATCCCCGAGCTCGGCGTCGAGCGGGTCTGGGGCTCCGCGGCCGAGGTGACCGCGTTCGAGGTCGACGGCGTGGAACCCTGGTCGGCCGAGGTACCGCGGCGGTACGAGGTCACGGTGGCCTCGGCGGCGGAGACCGTCACGGTGCGGACGGGCTTCCGCACGGTCGAGATCCGCGGCGACCGGTTCCTGGTCAACGGCCGCCGCGTCGTCTTCCACGGGATGAACCGCCACGAGACCCACCCCGAGCGCGGCCGTGTCTTCGACGAGGAGCACGCGCGCGAGGACCTGGCCCTGATGAAGCGGTTCAACGTCAACGCGATCCGCACCAGCCACTACCCGCCGCATCCGCGGCTGCTCGACCTCGCCGACGAACTCGGGTTCTGGGTCGTCCTCGAGTGCGACCTGGAGACGCACGGCTTCGACAAGGTCGGCTGGGCCGGCAACCCCAGCGACGACCCGGCGTGGCGGGAGGCGTACCTGGACCGGATCCGGCGCACCGTCGAACGGGACAAGAACCACCCCAGCATCGTGCTCTGGTCGCTCGGCAACGAGGCGGGCACCGGTGCCAACCTCGCCGCGATGTCGGCCTGGGTGCACGCCCGCGACGCGGGACGCCCCGTGCACTACGAGGGCGACCACACCGGCGCGTACACGGACGTCTACTCGCGCATGTACGCCTCGGTGCCGGAGACCGAGCAGATCGGGACCGACGGCTCGCGCACCCCGCTGCAGGACTGCACCCCCTCGCAGGGCGCACGGCAGCGCACCAAGCCGTTCCTGCTGTGCGAGTACGCCCACGCGATGGGCAACGGGCCGGGCGCCCTCGACCAGTACGAGGCGCTGGTGCACCGGCATCCGCGCCTGCACGGCGGCTTCGTGTGGGAATGGCGCGACCACGGCATCCTGACGACGGCCCCGGACGGCACGCCCTACTACGCCTACGGCGGCGACTTCGGGGAGGTCGTGCACGACGGCAACTTCGTGATGGACGGGATGGTGCTCAGCGACGACGTCCCGACCCCCGGCCTCCACGAGTTCAAGGCGGTGGTGCAGCCGGTCCGCTTCACCTTCGACGCGGGCGACGACGACGGCGGCGGCGTGGTGACGATCACCAATCTGCGGCACTCGGCCGACACCGCCGACCTGCGCTTCCGCTGGCGCGTCGAGCACGACGGGACGCCCGTGGACGCCGGTGACCTGGACGTGCCCGTCGTCGTGGCGGGCGGGTCGGCGCGCGTGCCGCTGCCGCGGATCGCGGTGTCGCGGGACGCGGAGACCTGGCTCACCCTGGACGCGGTCCTGGCGGCCGGCACCGCGTGGGCGAGCGAGGGCCATGTGGTCGCGACCGCCCAGCTGGACCGCTCGGCGCGACGTGCCGTGCCCGCCGTCCGGCTTCCGGCCGACTGGCGGCGGAGCGAGGGGACGCTGACGCTCGGCATCGCCGAGTTCGCCGGCGGGGACCTGGTACGGCTCGCCGGCCGCGCCGTGGCGGGCCCGCGGCTGGAACTGTTCCGTGCCCCGACCGACAACGACGAGGGCACCTCGGGGGTGGCCGAGGAGAGCGACGCCCACGTCCCCGGGGTCTCCAACGCCGAGTTGTGGCGTGGCGACGGCCTGGACCGGCTGACCACGCGGGTGCTGTCGGTGGAGACCGCCCCGGACGCGCTGCGGACCGTCGCCAAGGTGTCCGCGGCGAACACCGCGTCGTCGGTGACGGTGGAGACCGTCTGGTCCCTGCAGGGGGACGAGCTCGAACTGCGTGTGGAGATCGAGCCGTCGGGCGGCTGGGCGACGGTGTGGCCGCGCATCGGCGTCCGTTTCGACCTGCCCGACGGCGGCGCCCCCGTCGACGGCGCCGAGTGGTTCGGCATGGGCCCGCACGAGTCCTACCCGGACAGCCTCCGCGCGGCGCGCACCGGCCGCTTCTCCGCCGGCCTCGACGAACTCTCCGTCGCCTACGCGCGCCCCCAGGAGACCGGGCACCGCTCCCGCCTGCGACGGCTGGAACTGACCAGTGGCGGCGCCGGAGTGCTCCGCTTGGTGACCGTCCCGGACGCACAGGGGCGCCTCCCGGGTTTCACGCTCAGCCGCCACACACCGCAGCAGATCGCCCGGGCGGCGCACCCGTTCGAGCTCCCTGAGTCGGCGACCAGCCACCTGTTCGTCGACGCGGCCCAGCACGGCCTCGGCTCCCGGGCCTGCGGGCCCGACGTGTGGCCCGAGTTCGCGCTGCGCCCGCAGTCCCGGACGATCAGGCTCCGCATCACGGCGGGCTGAGGTTCCCCTGGCAGAAGGCCGCGACGAGCGGCCTTCTGCCAGGGTGGTGGCATGAAGTACCTGGTGCTGATGTACGCCGACCCCGCGGCGACCGAGGCGATGACCGCCGAGGAACGCGCCGAGGTGTTCCGCCGGCACGACGAGCTGCACAAGGATCTCGCGGGCACCGGCGAGCTGCTGAACGGGGCCGGACTCGCCTACCCCAGGGACACCACGACGATCCGGCTGCGCGGCGACGGCCCGACGACGGCGGACGGACCGCTCACGGAGGCGAGGGAGCAGGTCACCGCCTACTACGTGGTCGACTGCACGAGCCCGGAGCGCGCGCGGGAGATCGCCCGACGCGTCGTCGACTTCCACGTCGTGGCGGTCGAGGTGCGCCCCGTCCACGACTCGTTCGGCATGGACGCGAGCCGACCGGACGGCACCCCGGCGCGGCAGGCGTGAGGGCCCCTCCGTCCCGGGTTCAGCCCGGTTCGCAGCGGTCGAGTGCGGCACGAACCTGGTGGAGCCCCTCCACCCTCCAGTGGTCCCGGTCAGGCATTTGGTCGTCTCGGCGCCAGCGCCAGGCCGAGAACATCGCCCAGTTCAGGGCGCGGCACCGGTGAATCAGGTCGTGGTCGGCCCCCGCATAGTGCTTTCCCACTTCATCGGGCGCATGGGCGAGATCGAACTCGACCGGCCCACGGCAGCACGTGGCGAGGTCCACGAAGAGCGGCCCCCTCTTCGTGTTGAGGAGGTTGCCCGGATGCGGCTCGCCGTGCAGCAGCTGCTCGCCGGCCCTGCCGATGCCGACCGCCGCGCTCAGCCCGGCCAGTGTGCCGCGGAGGAATTCCCGGTCGGCATCCGACAGCTCGGGGGATCGCTCCCGGTCGCCGACTTCTCCCAGTGCCGCAGCGATTCGATCGGTGACATGCGGTGCGTCCAGGTCGATCCGGCGCAGTGCGGCATGGTGCCGCAGGAACGCGTCCGCGTAGTCGGCCGGAGCGATCCGCGGTCCCACGGGTTCGTAGTACGTCCAGAGCGAGATGGCGAAGGCATCACGCACATGGACCCGGGGGTCGACCCGAGGGTCGAGCCCGGCCACGGGAGCGTCGACGTCGGCGAGGCGGCGGGCAACCTCCACTTCGAACTCGGAATCAGCCAGATGGCCAGAAGGGGCGACCCGGGCCAGAACATCGCAAGGGGCCAGGCGCAGCGCAACGCGGTCCGAGTTGTGGATGACGACCACGTCGTCGGCCTGAAGGCCCAGCTCCGATGCGGTGGCACGTCCTGCCTCAACTGCGCCACGGAGTTCCCGTGGCTCCATATCGTCCTCCCTCATCGCTGATTGCACGTACACGCCTCGGGGCGACAGCTGTGGATCCTTCTCCAGCTCGGCGCGCCGCGGCAACATCATTCGGGCCGCTGCGGCACCACGCGACGGAGGGTGACGGGTGAGAGCCGGTCCGTCACCCTCGCTCGTGGGCCGAATGGGCAATATGACCCATTTGGGTGAATAATGGACTAATGGATGTAATTTTTGAACCGTCGGTGTACCCGCCGCTCGCCCTCGGCTTCTTCGGCCTGGCGACCGGCTATCTGATCTGGGGGTCCCAGGAACTGTTCGGCTGGCCCAAGCGGGACGAGCGGGTCGACCGGGCGATGGGCGTCTGGGGCATCTGGCTCCCGGGCCTCTGCCAGCTCATGGCGGGCGTCATCCTCTTCGTGGGGCTCACCTGGTTCGAGGTGTTCAAGGAGCCGCCGCTCTACATGGCCGCCCTGGCCTTCACCGCGTACGGCATCCACTGGTTCGCGCTCGGCTGGGACCGCTACCGCGGCAACGACGCACGCGTCAACGCCGGGGTCGGCGTGGCCTACATGGTCCTGTCGGCGCTCGGCGCGACGGTGTTCTTCGCGGTCGACGACTGGCCCGTCGGGCTGGTCTTCATCGGGCTCTTCGCCGTCTACCTCAGCAAGTTCGTCATGTCGGTCGGCGTGCCCGTCGCCGAACGCGTGATGGGGCTGTTCCGGCTGCTGACCGCCGCCTGGCTGCTGTACCTGACCTTCGCCGTGGTGGTCGACTTCACCCTCGGGTACCACTGGCCGACCTGACCCGTACGGGGTGTCAGGCGTCGACCAGTCCCAGCCGGAACAGGCTCCCGGCGGTGTCGAGGACGGTCGTCTCCACGGACCGGGGTTCCCAGCCCAGCACCGCGCGCGCCTTGTCGGTGCGGAGCACCGGCACCTTGCCCAGCCGACCCGCCGCCTCCCGCAGCGCCGGGTCGGTGCGCGCGCCCTCCCGCACCTCCTCGGGGGTGAGTTCCCTGGCCGGCGCCTTCGCGGCGCGCTCGCCAAGCCCCTCCGCCAGGATCCGGGCCATCGCGTACAAGCTCGTCGCGGTGCCGGTGCCGATGAGGAAGCGCTCGCCCGCGGCGGCCGGTTCCGTCATCGCCCGCAGGTGGGCCTGCGCCACGTCACGCACGTCGGCCACGTCGACGTACTGCGGCGGGACCACCGGCAGGGCCCCCTCCAGCATCGCCTTGACGAGCCCCACCGAGGCGGACAGGTGCCGGTCCAGCACCGGGCCGAAGATCCCGGGCGGATTGATCACGGCCAGTTCGAGCCCGCCTCCCTCGGCGGCCGTGAAGTCCCATGCGGCGCGCTCGGCGACCGCCTTGGACTTGACGTAGGGGGGCAGGTCGTCCCCGGGGTCGGTCCAGTCGCTCTCGTCGTAGGCTCCGCCACCCGTACGGCTGTAGCCGACGGCGGCGAAGGACGAGGTCATCACCACGCGCCGGACGCCGTGGTCACGCGCCGCCCGCAGCACGCGCAGTGCTCCGTCCCGGGCCGGGACGATGACCTCGTCCTCGTGGCGGGGCTGCCGGGCCGGGAAGGGCGACGCCACGTGCAGGACGTGTCGCAGCCCTTCACCGCCTCCGCCCAGCCCTCGTCCGCACCCAGGTCGGCCACGACGATCTCCAGCCGTCCGGGGTCGGCGCCCGCCCGGGCCGCCGTCGCGCGGACGCCCTCCGCGCGGTCCGGCGACCGGACGGTGGTGCGCACCCGGTGGCCGGCGCGCAGTAGCGCGTCGAGAACGTGCGAGCCGAGGTAGCCGCTGCCGCCCGTCACGAGGACGGGTCCGGAGCCGGGGTTCAGGTCGTACATGGTGTTCTCTTCCCTATCTCAGATCGGGCACCGTGCGCGTGAGTTCGTCCACGGCACGCTGCTCCGCGTCGTCGTCGCCCCGCTCCCGCGCGTCCCACAGGTCGGTCTTGAGCTGCAGGTACCGCAGGCGGACCCGCATCCGCTCGACCTCCTCGACCACCCGGTCGGCGTTGCGCCGGAACAGGTCGCGCAGTTGCACGGCCCGGTCGGCGTCCGCCTCCCCGTCGAGGTGACGGAGGTAGGCATGCATGTCGCGCACGCTCATCCCGGTCGCCTGGAGGCAGCTCAGGGCCTCGATCCTCTCCACCGCGGAAGCGCCGTAGCGGCGGTGGCCGCTGCTCTCGTGGCGGGGGACCGGGCCGATGAGGCCGATCTTCTCGTAGTAGCGCAGTGTCGGCTCGGAGAGGCCGCTGCGTCGCGACACCTCCTGGATCGACACCGGCGGGGCGTCTGTCATTGCCACGTCCTCAGTCTTCGGAACCTCAAGCGCTTGAGGTCAAGCGTGGGGTGCGGACGTGGCCGAGGTCACTTCGCCAGGCCCCGGCGCGTCGCCTGCCGCGGGCTCCGGGACGTCTCCGGGGGACCTCACCCCCGAGGGGAACTTAGTGTAGCCTTACCTAAGCTTCAGACAGGGCGCGCTGGTCGCCGTCGGCTGGCTCGCGGTGCTGGCCGTCGTGTACGTCGGACTCTCCTTCAGCTTCCGCTTCGGCGCCCGCGCCGGCGAA
>NZ_JARAVO010000305.1:0-9806 GCF_033792805.1 Streptomyces sp. PA03-1a | reverse complement strand
GTGCAGGGGCAGTACGGGCCCGCTGCCGTTGCCGAGGGCGGCCAGCAGTTCGGCGACGGCGGCGACGGCGACCGCGCCGGGGCCGGCGACCAGGACGCTGCGGGGGCGGCCGTCGGGCTTGAGTTCGCCGACGCCTGCCTCCTGGGCGAGGCGGGCGGCGGTGCGGACGCGGGCGCCTGCGGCGGCAACGCCGAGGAGGAGGCCGCGGGTGTCGGCGCGGGCGAGGGCGTCGGGGTCGTCGAGCAGCGTCTCGTCCAGCATCGGGGGTGACCTCCGGTCCGGTCCGGTTGTGTCGGGTGTCGCGGGGCGCCGTGCGGTGCGGGTGCCCGTGCCGGCGCCGGTGGTGCGTACGGCGCGGGCTGCCGGGCGGGTGTGTGGTGCCGGGCAGCCGGGTCGCGTCAGGCGGGGCGGCGGGCCTCGTCGACGAGGAGGACGGGGATGTCGTCGCGCACGGGGTAGGCCAGGCCGCAGTCGGCGGAGGTGCAGGTGAGCTCGGTGGCCTCGACGTCCTCGCGCAGCGGCGCGTGGCAGGCGGGGCAGGCGAGGATCTCCAGGAGGCTGGCTTCGACGAGCGGCATGGGTGGCTTCTCCCGTGTGGTCGTGTCGTGGTCGTGGTTCCCGGGCGTCCGCCGTGTGCGGGCGTACGCGTCCGGACCGGCCGATTCAGCCTATCGCCGGGCGGCCGGGGCCGCGTGACCGTGTCGGGGCCCCGGTCCCCCGCCGGAGGAGGCGGTGCGGTGCGGTGCCTCCTCCGGCGGGGCGGCCGTCAGGCGCGGACGATGGCGAGGACCTCGTCGCGGACGCCGGCCATGAGCTCGGTGTCGCGCGCCTCCACGTTGAGGCGCAGCAGCGGCTCGGTGTTGGAGGGGCGCAGGTTGAACCACCAGCCGTCGCCGGTGACCGTGAGGCCGTCGAGCTCGTCGAGGCCGGTACCCGGGCGGTCGGCGTAGGCCGCGCGGACGGCGGCGGTGCGGCCGGCCTGGTCGTCGACGGCGGTGTTGATCTCGCCGGAGGCGGCGTAGCGGTCGTACTCGGCGACGAGCGCGGACAGCGTGCCGTCCTGGCCGCCGAGGGCGGCGAGGACGTGGAGCGCGGCGAGCATGCCGGTGTCGGCGTTCCAGAAGTCGCGGAAGTAGTAGTGCGCGGAGTGCTCGCCGCCGAAGACGGCGCCGGTACGGGCCATCTCCTGCTTGATGAAGGAGTGGCCGACGCGGGTGCGGACGGGCGTCCCGCCGTGCTCCTTGACGACCTCGGGCACGGTCCACGAGGTGATCAGGTTGTGGATGACGGTGGAGCCGGGGTGCTTGGCCAGTTCGCGGGCGGCGACCAGGGCGGTGATCGCGGACGGGGAGACGGGCTCGCCGCGCTCGTCGACGACGAAGCAGCGGTCGGCGTCGCCGTCGAAGGCGATGCCGATGTCGGCGCCGGTCTCGCGCACCTTCTCCTGCAGGTCGACGATGTTCTTGGGGTCGAGGGGGTTGGCCTCGTGGTTGGGGAAGGTGCCGTCGAGCTCGAAGTACATCGGGACGAGGTCGAGGGGCAGCCCGTCGAAGACGGTGGGGACGGTGTGCCCGCCCATGCCGTTGCCGGCGTCGACGACGACCTTGAGGTGCCGGATGGAGCTCAGGTCGACCAGGGTGCGCAGGTGGGCGGCGTAGTCGGCGAGCATGTCCCGCTGGGTGACCTCGCCGGGGGTGGCGTCGCTCGCCGGGAGGCCGGTCTCGGACCACTGCTCGACCAGTTCGCGGATCTCGGCGAGGCCGGTGTTCTGTCCGACGGGGGCGGCGCCGGCGCGGCACATCTTGATGCCGTTGTACTGCGCCGGGTTGTGGCTGGCGGTGAACATCGCGCCGGGCAGGTCGAGCTTGCCGCTGGCGAAGTACAGCTGGTCGGTGGAGCAGAGGCCGATCTCGGTGACCTTGGCGCCGCGCGAGGCCGCGCCGCGGGCGAAGGCCCGGGACAGGCCGGGCGAGGAGGGCCGCATGTCGTGGCCCGTCACGATCGCGTCGGCACCGGTCACGGTGACGAAGGCCGCGCCGAAGAGTTCGGCGAGCGGCTCGCCCCATTGGTCGGGGACGACTCCGCGGACGTCGTACGCCTTCACGAGCTGGGAGAGGTCGGTCACCGCATGTGCTCCGCTCTGGAATCCGGTTGCCGGTGGATGGATCGTGGCAAGAGCCAACCTACCGGGCGGATCCGAACGCGCCGACGAGGAGCCCGGGTGCACGTGCGGACCCGGGGCGGGGTATGGCGGGGTGCCGGTTCAGGAGTCGGGCGAGCGCAGGACGCGCAGGTGCCCGCGCCGGGCGATCTCCATGGGGTCGCCGCCGCGGCCGTTGGTGCCGTTGCCCTCGCGCTCCTGGGGGCGGGCGGCCTCGCGCACGGCGTTGGCGAGCGCTTCGAGGTCGTCACCGCTGGGGCGGGTGGGGCCGGTGTCCGTGGCGAGCCGTACGACTTCCCAGCCGCGGGGGGCGGTGAGGCGCTCGGAGTGCTCCGAGCACAGGTCGTAACAGTGGGGCTCGGCGTAGGTGGCGAGCGGTCCGAGGACGGCGGTGGAGTCCGCGTAGACGTACGTCAGCGTCGCGACGGCGGGACGGCCACACGCGGTGCGCGAACAGCGACGTACAAGGCTCACGACGTTGGACGGTACCGCACTCTTGAGCGGGCCGCGACGACTCCCCAGGAGCTCACCCCGTCGTGTCGTCCGGGTTGGCCGGGAAGGTCCGACCTGGGGTCAACACACCTGACCTGCAAAGGGCCGGAAATGTGCGGGTGCCCCTCCGAGGACACCGATCACCAAACGCTGCAAATGATGCCAATTGCGATCGGTGAAGCGGTCAGGGCAGGGGAATCACGTGGGCGCCAGGGGCGAACGACCGTACATTCTGCGACATCGACGGGGATGTCCAGTCCTCGTCCCCCGTGGTGGTGGCAGCGGTCACGGAGCCGCATAACCGGGGCTCCCGACGGCTACTCTCAGAGGTGATGGACACCCCTTCGCCCGCACCGCGCCAGCGCCACCGCGACCGACACGGCCGCGGCATGCGCGGCCCCATCGCGCCCCCGCAGGTGCCCCTGGCACGCACCCGCGCCGACGCCTTCGACGACCTGGTGCGCGACGCGGCGGACCGGCTCGAGCGGCGCTGGCCGCAGCTGGCGGAGGTGGAGTTCGCGGTACAGGAGGTGCCCTGGCCGGCGGACGGTGCCGACGGCGCCGCGGTCGACGGCCGGTTCGACGACGGGGTGCCGCTGGGGCGGCTCCTCGGCGGGCAGAAGGGCAACCCGCACCGCATCGTGGTGTACCGGCGGCCGGTGGAGATCCGGGCCAAGAGCCGCGAGGAACGGGCCCTGCTGGTGCACGACGTGGTCGTGGAGCAGGTGGCCGAACTGCTCGGGCTGTCACCGGAGAACGTCGACCCCCGGTACGGGGAGGGCTGATCCCGGTACCGGCACGGGCCCGGGGGCCCGTGCCGGTCGCGGATCGTCAGCGGTTGAGGATGGACAGGTCCTCTTCCGACTTCGGCACGGCGACCAGACCCCGGTCGTCCGGCATGGTCTGGATGGTGAACATCGGGACGCCGCCCTCCGGCAGGGCGAGCATCCGGGAGGCGTAGACGGGGCCGCCCGAGGCGGGTTCCACCGTGACGGCGAAGGAGCCCTTCCCCGTGGAGGGGGCGGGCGGTGACAGGACGACCGTCGTGCCGCGCTTGACCGGGACGTTCTTGGTGACGGGTTCGCCGCCCTTGGTCGAGGCGGAGGTGACGACCCGCACGGTGGCGTCGCCCTCCGGCGCGGTCAGGGCGAGCGTCGAGCCCTTGGTGCGGTTGTCGGCGGCGCTGGCGCGGTCGCCGATGGGGGCGGTGGCGGGCAGGAAGGCGGTCTCCTGGTCGGCGCCCTTGCCGCGGGTGATCCGCAGGGCGGCGACCACGGGTGCCTCGTCGGAGGGGTCGGTGGGGCTGAGGATCAGCGAGCCGGCCTCGCCCTTGGTGACGTCGCCGAGGTCGACGGCGGTGGTCATGCCGCTCTTGACGTGCACGGTCTCGTGCCCGGCGGGGGTGATCTCGCCGCCCGAGGAGGCGAGCCGCAGCTTGAGGTCGGCGTCGCTGTCGCCGGTCGCGAAGACCACCAGGCGCACATCGGAGGCGTCGCCGGGGATGCCGGGCATGACGGCCTCGGCGGCGGGGTCGGTGGAGGCGGGCAGCCAGTCGCCGCCGGCCTTGGCGTCCTCGGCCTCCACGGTGGCGCCGACCCGGCCGCTGCGGGCACTGACGTGCAGGGTGAGGGCGTCGGACTTCTCCGTGGTGAGCGTGGAGAGCAGGACGGGTACGGTCGCGCCCGGCGGCACCGTGATGCCGTCGGTCGTGCTGGTCTTGACCTCGCCCTTGTCGCCGTAGAGCGCGAGGTCGATGACGGCGGAGGTGTCGTCCGGGTTGGTCAGGTGGACGTAGTCCTGCCGGCCCGCGCCGGTGCTGACCCCGGGGAACCAGAACTCGCTGTCCGGCACGGCACAGGAGGCGCCCAGCACCGCCCGGGCCGGGCCCGCGTCGACGACCGTGGTCTGCTGCACGGTCCAGCCGGGGGCGAGCGCCCCGTCGGCGGTTCCGATGAGCGCGGGGGCGTCGGAGGCCTCGGTGACCGCGGTGACCGGCTGGCCGGACTCCTTCAGCGGTGCGACCGGCTTGCGCTTGGCCGCGGCCTTGCCGTCCTGGTCGGCGGCGGCCAGCAGGGCGGCGGCGCCGCCCGAGCCGGCGGAGTCGCCCTTGGGCGTGAAGGCGGTGTACGTGGTCGTGGCGAAGTCCGAGTCCGACGGGGCCGGGCAGGCCAGCGTGGACCGCTCGACGGGCAGCCGCGCCGCGCTCACGGCGGGCGCCGCGTCCGGGGTGCCCGCGCCGGAGACGGTGGCGACGCCGGCGACCGCGGCCAGGGCGGCGGTCACGCCGATCAGGGAGAGGGTGCTGCGGTTCACTGCTGGTTGCTCCCGTCGCGGCGGTAGCCGTCCGTGTCGTAAGCGTCCGTGTCGTAGGTGCCGTAGGGGGCGTACGAAGCGTCGTAGCCCTGCTGCCGGGGCTGCTCCTCGTACCCCTGCGGCTGCTGGGACTGCTGCTCGTAGCCCTGCCGGTCGTAGCCGGGCTGCTGGGACTCCTGGCCGTAGCCGTACGGGTCGTAGACCTGCTCCTGCGGCTGGGCGGGCTGCTCGTAGCCGTAGGTGCTGGTGTACTCCGCGGCCCACTGCTCCTGGCCGTACGGGTCGTCCTGCTGGGGGCCGGCGGCGTAGGGGTCGTACTCGGCGTACTGCGCGTACTCGGCCTGCTCCTGGTGCGCGGGCCCGGCGGCCTCGGGCTCCGCGGGGGCGTCGTCCGCCTCCCCCTCGGCCTCGGCGGCGGCGCGCAGCCGGCGGGCGCGACGGCCGTCGCCGCCGCCCTGTGCCGGGATGCCGGCGGCCGCGGCTGCGGCCACGGGCGCGGCCTCCGCGTCGGGCAGGTCGTCGTCGACCTCGCGGCGCCGGCCCGGCAGGGCCATGACCACGAGCACCAGGCCGAGGAAGCCCTGGACCCACACCCACACGGTGTGCGTGAACGGGTCGTCGTAGACGAGGTCGAGCCGGCCGCCGCTGCTGGGGAGCCGGAAGCCCTGGGCCCAGCCGTCGACGGTGGTGGCGGTGAGCTCCTTGCCGTCGAGGGTGGCGGTCCAGCCGGGGGCGGCGCGGTCGGCGATGCGCAGGACGCGGCCGTCGGCGCCGGCCGGGACGGTGGTGTGGGCCTCCACCTTGCCGGAGGCGACGGTGACGACGGCGGCGGGGGCGTTGGCGTCCTCACCGGAGCCGGTGCCGTCGGCGTCGCCGGAGCCGCTGTCGTCGCCGCTGCCGGAGGGCTCGACGATCGTGATGCGGGCGACGTCGTCGTCCACCCGCCACAGGGCGCTGCCGTCGGCCTGGCTGAGCCGGGACAGGCCCGGGGTGCTGTCGAGGGTGCGGCTCATCTCGCGCGGGGCGCCGCTCTGGACGAGGACGTAGCGCACGGCGTAGCCGCCGAGCTGGCTGGCCTGGTCGGCGCCGGAGCCGGCCACGAGATTTCCGACGATCTTGGCGAGCCGGGCGTCGCTGCCGGCCGCGGCGGCGATCTCGGCGTCGCCGAGGCGGGCGCCGGCGCCCCGGACCAGGGCGTACGAGACGTGGGCGGGCGTGCCCGAAAGGACAAGGGTGCGGGCCTGGTCGCGGGTGGTGCTCTCCTCGGCGACGAAGGCGGGCACCTGGGTCGGGTCGCGGCGCTCCAGCGGGCCGTCGGCGCCGCCGGCCATCCAGCCGACGGCGGCGGACAGCGGGGCGAGCACGGCGGCCAGCGCGACGAGCGCGGCGACGGGCTGGCGCCAGCCGAAGCCGGAGGCGGCGAGCCGTTCCTTGGCACCCTCCGCGCCCACCGCGGCGGCGGCGAGCAGGGCGAGGCCGTACACCAGCGTGGCGGGGCCGGCCCAGGAGGTGCTGTTGGCGAGGACAGCCAAGACCAGGCCGGTCAGGGCGCCCGCCCAGGCGGTGACGATGGCCGAGCGGCGCTCGCCGCGCACCAGTGCGGCCAGCGCGGCCAGGACGATGCCCGCGAGCAGGTAGCCGCCGGCGGCGCCGGGGCCGCCGGGGTTGATCAGGAGGAGGTCGGTGGCGGTGGCGGACTTGGCGCCGAACGGCAGACCGGCCTCGTCCAGGAAGCGCTTGGGGTGCGTGAGCAGCCCGATCGACCAGGGCGCGAGCACCACCACGGGGGCGCCGAGGACGGCCACGGCGCGCATGGCCAGCGGGACGAGGAGCCGGCCCTGCCCGCGCACGACGCGCGTGGCGATGGCGACGCCGGCGAGCACCAGGGTGACGAGCCAGGTGATGGGGGTGAACGCGGTGGTGATCGTCAGCAGCAGCGCGACGGCCCAGGCGGCGCGCCAGCCGGGCCGCAGCCCCCGCTCGACGGCGTCGGCGGACATCCGCAGGCCCGCGGCGGAGACGGCGGCGCGGGCCATGAGCGGCAGCAGGATGGCCAGGACGGCGGTGCCGAGCCGGCCGCCGGCGAGGGCGCCGGTGGCGGCGGGCAGGAAGGCGTACGCGACGGCGCCCCAGGCGCGCAGCAGCCGGGACTCGACCAGGGGCCGCGACACGAAGTAGGCGCTGAGGCCCGCGAGCGGTACCGAGGCGACGAGGAGCACGGTCAGGGCGAGGCCGGTGCTGCCGAGCAGGGCGCTCGCCAGGGTGGCCACGATCGCCAGGTAGGGCGGCGCGGTCTCGGTGCTGCCGGCGCCCAGGGCGTGCCAGGCGCCGAGGTAGGAGCCCCACAGGTCGGAGGCGTCGGCGGGGGCGGGCAGCAGTGCGCCGCCGGACAGGGCGCCGCCGCCGAGGAGCGCGCGGCAGGCGATGAGGGAGAAGAGCAGCAGGACGGCGAAGAGCATCGGGGCGGGTTGCCGCGCGACGCGCTTCAGCAGCGCGAACTGCTCGACCTCCAGGTACTCGCCGTCGTCGTCGCCGCCGCTGGGCCCGGAGTCCAGCCCGCCGTGGCGTCCGGCGGAGGAGGCGTCGGCGGCCGCGCGGCCGGAGACGTTGCTGACGACCTGCTCGACGGTGGCCCGTACGGTCGCGCCGGGCGGCGGGAAGAGCGTCCGCAGTTCGGAGGCCGGGACGGCGGGCCGGGAACGCCGGTGGCGGGCGCCGAGGAGGCGGCCGGGGCGCAGCAGGACCGACAGCAGGCCGGTGATCTCGTCGACGGCCTGTCCGGGGACCTTGCCGACGAGGTAGGCGAGGGTGCGCAGCACCGTGCCGAGCACGATGCGCGCGAAGACGTACGGGAGGAGGGCGCCACGGGTGTTGGCCAGCAGCGTGTAGACGGCGCCCGCCTTGTCGACGCGGTGCGGGTTGACGACGGAGCGGCCGGCGCAGTCGACGGGACGGCGCTCGCGGGAGGCCGCCTCGGCGTGCCGCAGGACGGCGTCGGGGGCGACGAGGACGGTGTGGCCGGCGGACTGGGCGCGCCAGCAGAAGTCGACGTCGTCGCGCATGAGCGGCAGCCGGCGGTCGAACCCGCCGAGGTCCTCCCACACGTCGCGGCGCACCAGCATGCCCGCGCTGGAGACCGAGAGCACCTGGCGGACCTGGTCGTGCTGGCCCTGGTCCTGCTCGCGGCGCTCCAGGCCGGTCCAGCGGCGGCCGCTGCGGGCGATGGAGACGCCGACCTCCAGCAGCTGGCGCCGGTCGTACCAGCTGCGCAGCTTGGGGCCGATGATCGCGGCGGACGGCGAGGCGTCGGCGACCCTCAGGAGGTTGAGGAGGGCGTCCGGGGCGGGCTCGCAGTCGTCGTGCAGGAGCCACAGCCACTGCACGGGTTCGCCGTGCGGCTCCTCGGGCTCGTCGTAGGCGTCGTCGTTCCAGGTGCGGGAGACCGGGTCCCAGCTGCTGGGCCGCCCCAGGTAGGGCAGTTGCTCCACGGTCAGGGGCTCGGCGGCGCGCACGCACTCGTCGACGGCGGCGCCGAAGCCACTGCGCCGGGCGAGGTGCAGGACGCGGTGGTCGCCGAGGCTCTCGGCGAGCAGGCGGGCGGAGTCGTCGGCGCTGCCGGTGTCGGCGGCGATGACGTCCTGGACCGGGCGGTCCTGGGAGACCAGACCCGAGAGCGCGTTGGGCAGCCAGCGGGCACCGTCGTGGGCGACGAGCACGGCGGTGACGACGTGGCGCGGGAACTCCGGTGCCTGGGCGGCGTATTGAGTCCCGGCTGAACTGTTCACGGACATCGAGGTTCGGGCCCCGGTTCGCTGGACTTCGGACGACGCCTTGGGCGTCTCGGACGGGCCCCCACACTAACGGTTGCGGGAGCCGGCCCTTCCGGGTCCGGGGCACATATACGTACGAACCCCGATGTGCCGGGCGGGAGCCCGGGGAGGGCTCTAGACGACGCCCTTCTTCAGTCGCCGGCGCTCGCGCTCGGACAGGCCGCCCCAGATGCCGAAGCGCTCGTCGTTGGCGAGGGCGTAGTCGAGGCAGTCGGAACGGACCTCGCAGGCGAGGCAGACCTTCTTGGCCTCGCGGGTGGAGCCGCCCTTCTCGGGGAAGAAGGACTCGGGATCGGTCTGCGCGCACAGCGCGCGCTCCTGCCACCCGAGCTCTTCGTCGGCCTCTTCGGCCAGCAACAGCTGGAACAGCTCGGTCATGCGCGCCCCTCGTCTGTTTTCGCGTCCCCGTGATGTTGCCGTTACCTGCGACGGTCGAACGACACGAGTGAAATTACAAGTGTGCCGATACGGGCCAGTCAAGCCGAGATCTGCTATTGGGCCCGTTATTCACCCTGCGGAACCAAGGCCTGACAGAAAGTGTTCAAATCAGCCCAAACGCCCGCATACGTCAACCACGGTCGACGCCCCTGGGGGCGGCGATCACGATGCGATCACGAAAACACAACGACGTTTCACGAGGAGACGTTCCTGCGTAGCCGTGTGGTTGCGTCGGCACTTTTCCTGGCTCTTCGGCGCACAAACCTTTCGCCATGTCGAATAGCCGGATCAGGTGAAAGATTTACGACAAACCCGACATCAAGTTGACAGGCCGCCGAGGACCCGGTGTGCTAGGGCGCATGTCAGTGACCCACGCGCCTGCCCGGACCCGCCGCCTCGGCGAGTTCCGTCGCGCCGTGGAAGCTCACTGTCGCTGTTCCAGCTGTTGCCGCTGAAGGACTCTTCCCAGCCCGCACAGCCTCATGCGCATGCCTGACGCTCCTCACTTCCCGTAGGAACTCCCGCACCCATGAACAGCGACGTCTCGATCGCCGGCGACCCCCTCGCCATCC
>NZ_JARAVO010000304.1:0-9889 GCF_033792805.1 Streptomyces sp. PA03-1a | reverse complement strand
GGCTGCCCGGTGGTTGTGTGCGGGTGCGTTGCGCCTGCGGCGGGCGGTTTCCCCGCCGCCCTCCCGATTGCCCGGCGTGGTCAGTGCGGGCCTGCGCTCCGTGTGCCTGGGTCGGGGCCGCGCCGGCGCACTCCCCCAGCCTTCGGCCGGGGGGACCCCCACAGCGCTCGCGGTTTACGACCACATCATTCGGCGCCGGGTTCCCCGCTCGTCTCCCCCAGCCTTCGGCCGGGGGAGGGCGGGCGGCGGGGAAACCGCCCGCCGCAGGCGCAAGCAACCCGCACACGACAACGCACCGCAACCACGACGGCGCCGCACCCACGTGCTCACGTGCGCGTCGGCAACCGCACCGTGAAGCAGGCACCGCCCTCGGGGGAGGTGCACGCGGCGGAGATGGTGCCGCCCAGCACCGTGGTGAGGCGGTGGGCGATGGCGAGCCCGAGGCCGGTGCCGACGGGGCGGACGCCGCGGTAGCGGGTGGCGAGGGCGGCGCGCTGGAAGACGACGGTGAGGTCGTCCTCGGTCAGTCCCGGGCCGCCGTCGCGGACCTCGAACACGGCCTCGCTGCCCTCGCCGCCGCCCTCGGCGCGCAGCGCCAGCACGAGCGGGCGGCCGGCCGGGGTGACGCGCAGCGCGTTCTCGGCCAGGCCGTCGAGGAGTTGGCGGACCCGGAAGGGATCGGTGTCGGCGAGCAGCGGGCGGCCCGGGCGTTCGAGGCGGAAACGCACGTCGTGGCGGGCGCAGCGGTCGGCCCAGACGGCGCCGGCGTCCTCGACGAGGGCGTCGAGGTCGGTCGGCGCGGCGTCGAGCCGGAAGTCGTCGGCCTCCAGGCGGGCGAGGTCCAGCAGGTCGTGGACGAAGCGGTCGAGACGGCCCGTCTCGGCGAGCAGGGTGCGGCCGGTGGCGGGGAGGCCGTCGGGGCCGATCACCCCGTCGGCGAGGGCCTCGGCGTAACCGCGTACGGCGGTCAGCGGGGTGCGGATCTCGTGCGACACCGAGAGCAGGAACGCGCGCTGCCGGTTCTCGCTGCGGGCGAGGGCGGTGTCAAGGGCGGTGAGCGCGGCGGACAGTTCGGCGACCTCGGCCGGGCCGTCGTCCGGCAGGGCGAGCCCGCGCTCGCCGGCGGCGAGGCGGCGGGCGGTGCGGGCCGCCGCGGTCAGGGGACGGGCCAGGCGCCGGGCCAGCAGCGCACCGGCTGCGCCCGCGCCCGCCAGACCGGCGGCCAGGGGCAGCGCGAGGGCGCCGCGGATGCGGGCGGCGGCGTCGTCGACCGCGGTGAAGGGCTTGGCGAGCACCACCGCGCCGCCGCCCGCGGACGGATGGCCCTCCACCAGCACGGCACGCCCGCCGAGGGCGGCCGTCGCCGACGCGGAGTCCCCGCCGCGCAGCGCCGCGAGCACGGCCGTGGTGACGGCGGGCGCCGCCGGCCCTGCCGTCGTACCGTCCGGCGCGACCACCGCGAGCTCGACGCCGTTCGACCCGGCCAGCCGTTGCTCGCGTTCGAGCAGCAGGGACGACAGCGCCGGGGTACGGCTGAGCACGTCGGCCTGCCGTGCGAGCCGGTCGCGCTCCTGCGCCTCGGCGGTCGTGCGGATCGTGTGCCACGACGCCAGCCCGGCCAGCAGCATCGCGACGGCCGCCACGGCGGTGGTGAGCAGCACGAGGTTCCCGGCGAGCGAACCGCGAGGGGTCATGCCGGGGCCGGGCGGGGTGGGGCGGCGCTGTAGCCGACGCCGCGGATCGTACGGATCAGGGAGGGGTCGCCGAGTTTGGAGCGCAGCTGGGAGACGTAGACGTCGACCACACGGCCCTCGCGGTAGTCCGGGGCGCCCCAGACGTGGGCGAGCAGCTGGTCACGGGTGAAGACCTGGCCGGGGTGGCCCATCAGGCACGCCAGGAGGTTGAACTCCGTCGTGGTCAGGGTGAGCGGCTCACCGTCGTTGTGGACGGTCCGGCGCACCGGGTCCAGTGCCACCGGGCCCAGGGTGCGCGGGCGTCCGCCGCGGGGCGGGCCGTCCACCCGGCGCAGGACGGTCTTGACGCGGGCGACGAGTTCGCGGGGCGAGAAGGGCTTGGTGACGTAGTCGTCCGCGCCCAGTTCCAGGCCCAGGATCCGGTCGGCCTCCTCGTCGCGTGCCGTGACCAGGAGGACCGGCGTCCAGTCCCCCTCGTCGCGCAGCGCACGGCAGAACGCCGTGCCGTCGAGCCCGGGCAGTCCGATGTCGAGCACGATCGCCACGGGCCGCAGCCGGCGTGCCGCGGCGAGCCCGGAGGGCCCGTCGGTCTCCACGTGGACGCCGAAGCCCTCCCGGGTCAGGTACAGCCGCTGCAGGTCGGCGATGTGCCGTTCGTCCTCGACGACCAGGACGAGGCCTCGTTCTTCCGCCATGGCCCCGATGCTAGCCACCCGGATCCCCGCGGCCCCGCGGGCGGCGGGGATCCTGACACTCCCCGAACATTCCGCCCACGCCGTCCTTGCGTCCGTCCGCCACGATGCGGGCGGTGCCCGGCGGACCGGCCGGGCGGAGGGAGGAACAGGTCGTGGCATTCCCACACGCCGGCGCGGAGCCCGCACTGCTCGGCGCCACCCTGGCGGCGGGCGTCGTCGCGCTCGTCGCCGTCGCCTTGCTGCTGCGCAGGACCCACCCGCCCCGCACCGCCGGACCCGGTCTGCTGCACCGGGCCGGACGCGGCTGCGCCCGGCACCCGTGGCGGGTGATCGCCGCATGGCTGCTCGTGCTGCTGGCCGCGGTCGCCGCCGACCGGGCCTGGGGCGGTGCGTACCAGGACGACTTCGCGCTGCCCGGCACCTCCGCCCAGACCGGCGCGGACCTCCTCGACGCCCATGGCGCGCCCGGCACCCGGGGCACCGCCTCGCAGATCGTGCTGCGGGCACGGCACGGCGGGCTGGCGGACCACCGGGACGCCGTGGCCTCGGCGGTCGCCCGCGTGGCGGACCTGCCGCACGTCCTGTCCGCGGCCGGCCCGCTGACCACCCCGGACGCGGTCTCCTCCGACGGCGCCATCGGCTACGTCGGGGTCCGCTTCGACACCAACCCCGCGACCCTCGACGGTTCCTACGTCGCCGAGGTCGACGCGGCGGTCTCGGCGCTGCGCGCCGACGGCGTCACCGTGGAGTACGGCGGTCCGCTGGGCCAGTTGGCGCGGCCCAAGGCGGCGGACCGGGCCTCGGAGGCGATCGGCCTGGCAACCGCGGTCGCCGTGCTGCTGCTGGGCTTCGGCAGCCTCGCGGCGGCGGGACTGCCGCTGCTCACCGCGGTCCTCGGGCTGGGCGCCGGGACGGCCCTGCTGGGGCTGCTCGCGGCGGCCTGGTCCTTCGGCGCCGCCGCCCCCACGCTGGCCACGATGATGGGCCTCGGCGTGGGCCTGGACTACGCGCTCTTCCTGACCACGCGCCACCGTGGGCTGCTGCACACCGTCGACGACCCCGCGGAGGCCGCCGGACGCACCCTCGCCACCAGCGGCCGGGCCGTGATCGTGGCGGCCGTGACGGTGGCGATGGCCCTGGCGGGCCTGTACGCCTCGGGGGTCGTCTTCATCGGCACCCTCGGTGCCGCCGCGGGCGTCACCGTCGCGGTCGCGGCCGTGGCCTCACTGACCTTCACCCCCGCGCTGCTGGGGCTGCTCGGCCGCCGGATCGACCGCTGGTCGGTGCGCACGCCGGTGGACGAACCCGCCCCGGGCGGCGCCGACGTCTGGCACCGCTGGGCCCGCGCCGTCGGGCGGCGCCCCTGGCTCTTCCTCACCGCGGGCGTGCTGGCGCTCGGGGTGCTCACCGTGCCGCTGGCCTCGATGCGGCTGGGGCACGTCGACGCCGGGGCGGGCCCGGCCGGCAACACCGACCGCCGCGCGTACGACCTGCTCTCCGAGGGCTTCGGCCCCGGCACCAACGGCCCGCTCACCGTGGTCGTCGCCCTGGACCCCGACCGCATCCGGACCACGGCCGACCGGGAACGTCTCGCGGCGTCACTGCACGACGCCCTCACCGGCGCCGGCGACGTGGCCGCCGCGACCACCCCGTCCGAGACCCCCGACGGCGCCCTGCTCGTCGCGACCGTCACCCCGGGCGGCGGGCCCGAGGAGCGCTCCACCTCCGACCTCGTCCACCGCCTGCAGGACGGCGTGCTGCCCGCCGCCCTGCGGGGCACCGGTGCCCAGGGCCACGTCACGGGGGCCACGGCGGCCCAACTCGCCTTCCGGGACGTCGTGGTGGACCGGCTGCCGGTGATCGTCGCGGTGGTCGTCGGCGCGGCCTTCCTGCTGCTGCTCGCCGTCTTCCGCAGCCCGCTGGTCGCCGCCAAGGCCGCGGTGCTCAACCTGCTGTCGATCGGCGCCGCGTACGGCGTGGTCGTGGCCGTCTTCCAGTGGGGCTGGGGCGGTCCGTGGCTCGGCGTGGGCGAGAGCGTGCCGGTGGAGTCCTACGTCCCGATGATGATGTTCGCCATCGTCTTCGGGCTGTCCATGGACTACGAGGTCTTCCTGCTCTCCCGGATCCGCGAGTCCTGGCTGGCCACCGGCGACGACCACGGGAGCGTGGCGCACGGGCTGGCCGCCACCGCCCGGGTCATCTCCTGCGCCGCGATCGTCATGACCAGCGTCTTCCTCGCCTTCCTCCTGTCGGCGAACGTGGTCGTCAAGATGCTGGCGCTGGGGCTCGGGGTGAGCGTCGTCGTCGACGCCACGATCGTCCGGCTGCTCCTCGTCCCCGCGACGATGTACCTGTTCGGCCGGGCCAACTGGTGGATCCCGTCCTGGCTGGACCGGCTGCTGCCGCGCCTGGACCCGGAGGGCGGCGGCCGTGCCGCGCAGGACGTTCCCGCGCCCGCCGGCGCCGAGGCCGCCGGGAAGACGCGGTGACGGCCGTCCGGTGGCGCCGGGTCAGGACCGTGCTGGTGGTGTCCGTCGCGCTGACGGCCCTGACCGGCGGGGCCGGTGAGCTGGTCGCGCGGGGCGTCGTCCACCACCGCGTCGCGGCCGCGGCGGGCCGCGCCCTCGGCGTCGCCCCGGACCGGGTGGCGGTCGACACCGGCGGTGGGCCGGCGCTGGCCGCGCTCGCGCACCGGCGCCTGGACCGCGTCGAGGTCGCCGGCGACGACGTCACCGTGGGGCGGCTGCACGGCGCCTCGGTGCGCCTACGCCTGGACGGCCTCCGCTTCGGCGGCGCACCGACCGTGGCGTCGTCCCATGCCGACGTCCGCGTTCCCGCCGGGTCGTTGCGCGCACGCTCAGGGAGCGGCAGTACGGACGGCGGCCTGCCGGTCACGGCCGTCGTGCCGGACCCGGTCGCGGGCACGCTGCGGTTCGAACTCGGCGGCGGATTTGCCTGGGTGACGGTCCGTCCGATGCTCCGTGACGGCCGGGTGGCGGTCACCGTGACCGGCGCGGAGCTCCTGGGCCAGGCCGCCGCGCCGGCGGTCGTCGACCGGATCGAGCGGCGGCTGGCCGACCGGGCCCCGCGGGCGCGCTACCCCCTCGCCCTGCGGGCGACCTCGGTCGACGTCACGTCCGAGGGCCTGCACGTCACCCTCGACGGCGGCCGCGCGGCGCTGCCCCGCCGGGCGGCTCAGGCCGCCTGACCGTCCATGACGCCCCTGGCGAAGTCCGCGCGCAGCCGGGAGAGTTCGTCGTCCGGCACCGCGCGCGCCCAGGCGTCGGGAAGCCCGCGGACGGTGTGGTCCTTGGTGGTCGCGGCGCTGTAGGTGGCGGTGCAGATGAGCGACACGGTGCCGGAGGGCTTCATCTTCTTGTGGAAGACGCAGGTCTTCACCTTGCGGCCGTCGAGGGTGATGGCGATGCTGATCTCCGCGTACACGGGGTCGTCGGTGGTCTCGGGGTCGTCCAGGGCGTCGTACAGGGAGTTCTGGAGGGTGAAGCGGGCGGTGCAACTGGTGTTGCCGCAGGGGGAGAAGCGGGCCTTGCCCGTGGTGCTGAAGCTGACCGCCGGGTCGACGGCCGACTTCAGGGCGGCGAGGTCCCGGTCGTAGGCGGTCGTGAAGGTCTCGCGGTCGGCGCCGGTGAGCACGGCCACCGTGGTGTCCAGGCCGTCGGGCAGGGGCAGCGGCCCCGAGGCGGCGGGGGAGTCGCCCGCGGCCAGGCGCAGCAGGGTGCGGGGGGCGGAGTCGGTGATCCAGAAGCGGCCGCCGGTCGTGGTCAGCACCTTGACGGGGCGTCCGGCGACCGTGGAGGAGGAGATGGCGTCCGGGCGGCCGCGGTCGGCGGCGTCACGGAGCAGCGCCGAGACGTTGGCCGGGTCCAGGGGGGTCGTCAGGTCGTCGATCTCGGGCAGGTCGGCGGAGGAGTCCAGCCAGCGGTCGTCGATCCGGTCGAGGAGGTCGCCCGCGTAGCCGCGGTCCTTCCAGTACGCCCTGTCGGCCTTGGTCAGGCGGTGGTCGTCGGTGGTGAGCAGCCGCACGGTGGCGCCCTCGTCCTGCAGCGAGCCACGGCCCCAGCCGCCGGGCGTGGTCTGCAGGTCGAACGGGGTGCTCGTCCCGCTGTCGAGGGCGAAGTCGCCCCGGTAGGAGACGACCTGGGCCTCGCCCAAGGTGTCCGCCGCCTCGCGCAGCATGCGCTCGGCCTCCGCCGCCGGGTCCTTGCGCGCGGTCGCCGCCGGGCCCTTGCCGTCGCCGGAACCGCTCCAGGGAGCCCATATGAGGAGGCCGGCGACCAGGGCCGCGGTGGCCAGTCCCGCCACGGCCAGCAGCGGGCCGCGCCGCCGGGGCGGCGGTGCGGGGTAGCCGTTGTGCGGCGGGTACCAGGGCGCTCCGTGGTGGGCCTGCGGTTGCGGCGGGTACGGCGGCGCCGGCGGGGGCGGCGGTCCGAAGCCGCCGCCTCCCGTGCCGCCGCCGGTCCCGTGACCGGGGCCCCAACCGCCGCCGCCCCACGGTGTTCCGTCCGTCATATCCGCGTCTCCCCACGTCGTGCGGTCACTCGTGCCCCCGCCGGTCTCCCCGCCGGGACGTTCCTCGCCGGGCGCCGACCTTCTCATCCGGCCCGCGCCCCCGCCCCGGCCTTCCGCGAATCCGCCACCGGCCCGGCCCGGCGGGCGCGCGGGTCCAGGGCAAGGTACTGCAGTGGCCGCACCGCCCCGGCGCGAGGGTTTCTCATACGGCTCTCATCCACCGCTCAGGCTCTCATCACCGCTGGTTCCTACCGTCGTCGCAGTGGAGAGACAGGCACCGCCTCCCTCCCGCTTCCCGTTTTCCTGACTCGGCGAGGAATGGCATGTTCTTCACGTACCTCCGGCGCGAACTCCGACGCCGCAGAAAGGCGGCGCTCGTCATCGCGATGGGCCTCGCACTGGGCATCGCCCTGGTGATCACCGTCAACTCGGTGTCGGCCGGCATGACGCAGGCCCAGGGCAAGGTGCTGGAGTCGTTGTACGGCCTGGGCACCGACATGACCGTCACCAAGGCCGCCGACCCCGACTCGGCCTCCGCGCAGCGACCGCGCTTCCAGTTCGACGCGCGCGGCGACGACAAGGAGCAGAGCAGCGACCGCGTCATGGTGCAGGGCTTCCAGTCGCTGAAGTCCTCGGTCGTCGACCAGGTCTCCGAGCAGAGCGGGGTCAAGGACGCGGTCGGCGGGCTCAGCCTGGTCGTCATCAAGGTCAACGGCCAGTTCCAGCGCGGTGAGTTCCAGCAGGCCCCGGGCGGCGGCAACCGGCAGCGGGGCGGCGGCAGCGGCCAGCCGCAGGGCACGGTGCGCGGCGGCGGAGCCAACTTCGACATCAACAACTTCACCGTCTTCGGCACGGACGTCGCGCACCCCGCCCTCGGGCCGCTGACCTCGTCGAAGATCACCTCGGGGAGGACCTTCACCAGCGCGCAGGACGACGCCAAGGTCGCCGTGCTCGACAGCGCGTACGCGAAGCAGAAGAAGCTGACCGTCGGCAAGACGGTCACGATCTCCGGCACCAAGTTCGAGATCATCGGCATCGCTACCGCCGACAGCGGCTCCTCCTCCGCCAACGTCTACATCCCGCTCAAGCAGGCGCAGACGCTCGCGGACGCCAAGGACAAGGTCACCACGATCTACGTCCAGGCCGCCGACTCCCAGAAGATCGGCTCCGTCAAGTCCGCGATCCAGAAGAACGTCTCCGGCACGACGGTCACCACCTCCGCCGACCTGGCCTCGACCGTTTCCGGTTCGCTGTCCACGGCCTCGAACCTGGCGTCCAACGTCGGCACGTGGCTCTCCGTCGCCGTCCTGATCGCCGCCTTCCTCGTCGCGGGGCTGCTGACCTCCTCCGCGGTCTCCCGCCGGGTGCGCGAGTTCGGCACGCTCAAGGCGCTGGGCTGGAAGAGCGGCCGGGTGACCCGCCAGGTCATGGGCGAGGCGATCGTCAACGGCCTCATCGGCGGCGCCCTCGGCATCGCCCTGGGCCTCGGCTGCGCCTACCTCATCACCACGATCAGCCCCACGCTGGACGCCACCGTCGGTGGCGGCGGAGCGGGCGGTCCCGGTGGCTTCGGCGGTCCCGCCCGGCGCGCGGCCGGTGACGCCGTCGAGATCGCCCTCCAGGCACCGGTCAGCGTCAACACCATCGTCCTCGCGGTGGTCCTGGCGGTCGCGGGCGGTCTGATCGCCGGGACCTTCGGTGGCTGGCGGGCCTCGCGGCTGCGCCCGGCCGACGCCCTGCGCCGCGTCGAGTAGCCGCACCCGCCCCACGAGACCGGGGGCCGCGTACCGCACGTTCCCCCCGGCGTGGCGCGGCCCCCGCCCTTCCCCTTCAGGACTTCAGGAGTCACCTCATGTACAAGCTGAGCGGCGTGACCAAGCGCTACTCGCGCGGCAAGGACACCGTGCACGCGCTGCGCGGCGTCGACCTCGTGATCGATGACGGCGACCAGCTCGTCATCCAGGGCCCGACCGGCGGCGGCAAGTCGACGCTGCTGCAGATGCTCGGGGGCCTCGACCGCCCGACGGAGGGCTCGGTGGAGCTGGACGGCACCGACCTGGCCCGGCTGAGCGAGGCCCGGCTGACCAAGGTCAGGTCGCAGAACATCGGCATCATCTTCCAGAGCTTCAACCTGATCCCGACCCTGACCGCCCAGGAGAACGTCGAGACCGCCCTCGTCCCGCTGGGCGTCAAGGCCTCCGAACGCCGTGCCCGCGCCGCCGAGGCCCTCGCCTCCGTCGGCCTCGGCGACCGTCTGCACCATCTGCCGGGCGAGTTGTCGGGTGGTCAGCAGCAGCGTGTGGCGATCGCCCGGGCGCTGGTGAAGCGCCCCAAGGTGCTGCTCGCGGACGAGCCGACCGGAGCCCTCGACGAGGACACCCGCGACGAGATCCTCGCCCTGCTGGAGGGGCTGTGGAAGGAGTACGGGCTGACCTTCGTCATGGTCACCCACGACTCCGCCATCGCCCGGCGTGCCACCCGGGTCGCCACCATCAAGAAGGGCCGGGTCACCGTCACCGAGCGGACCCCGGCGGCCTGAGACCGCCGCACCCCGGCCCCCCGTACGCCGGCGGGCCGCCGGCCCGTGGGTGCCGACCGCAGGCTGCTGCGGCAGCGGCTCATCGTCTTCGTCACCGTGACCCTCCTCGTCGCGCTCGGCATCGCCGCCGCCCAGGGCTGCCAGGGCCCCAGCCGCGGCATCGGCCTGCTGCCCGCGGCCGGCGCCGACGCGACGGCGCCGCACGCGCCGTAGGCCTGCCACCTCGTAGGCACGGCCACCGGGACACCGCCGGCCGCCTGTCCCGGTCCGGTCCGCGTCCCGGCCGCCCGGACCGCCGGGACCCGCACGCCCCCACGCGCCTGCGCCGCAGCGGCTGGGGGACACGAGCGGTGGGTGCGGTGCCGATTGATGTGGGGCAGCGCCGCGAGCGCCGAGGCGGGGGTCCCCCCGGCCGAAGGCTGGGGGGAGGG
>NZ_JARAVO010000303.1:0-9950 GCF_033792805.1 Streptomyces sp. PA03-1a | reverse complement strand
CTCCCCGCCTGGGTACACTTCTCGTGGCCCCACCCGTCTCCCGGGCACCCCGGAGCGGGGACGGTGCCGTGCCGCCTTAGCTCAGCTGGTAGAGCACCGCTCTTGTAAAGCGAAGGTCGTCGGTTCGAACCCGACAGGCGGCTCCAGTTGGGACCAGCGACGACGCCCCGGACCATGATCGGTCCGGGGCGTTCGACGTCCACGGGTGACGTCTACCGGGGCGGTCACGCGCGGTCGGGCGGCGCCCGAGCGGACGGTCCCTGGCGCTGACGGGCTCACGCTGTGTGTCGGAAGTCACGTGCGCGCAGACGTCCATCGTGATGCCGGGACGCCGACGGACGGAGACGAGGCCCCCACCGCAGTTGCCGCGGTGGGGGCCTCGTCATCGTGGGGCAGATCATCACTGCGCGCGCCCCACTTGGAAAGCCCGGCACTGGCAGGCCGGGCAGAGTTCGTACCGCCCCTGGTCGGTGACCACGGTCCCCCAGCCGAGGCACACCTCGCAGCCGCGGGCCGGAGTGGCATCGGAGCGAGGGGAGGGGTGGACGGCGGCGCCGGCTCCGTAGGGCATGGGGGGCTCCTCAGAGGCGCAGCGACGCGACCGTTTTGGGGCTTGTGTTCGGTTACTTCCGGTATACACCCGGAGGTGCGCCGGCGGGGGCTTTCCCTGGCAAAACCTGCCGGGAACGCGACGCGTGGCCGATGTCCTCGCTCGCCGCCGATGGTGGTCGCCAGGTAGGCGCAGGTACGCCAACTGTTGGCCGAGCCGTCACCTCACGAGCCTTCGGGGCGAACACGTGTCCGGCTAGCCTCGCCTGGTTTTGTTCCACGGCGTGATGGAGACTCGACGTGCAGAGTGGGTACACCGGTCGAAGACAGCGGGCCGGCGTCGGGGTGGGCCGAATGCCGTGGTGGGACAACATCCGCTATTTCTCCGGCACGCTGGTGGTCATCGGGCACGCGAGCGAGACCGTGCACACGGACGGCCTGCGGTGGCTGTGGCTGGCCACCTGGGCCCTGCGCGTGCCCGTCTTCGTCATGGTCGCCGGGTACTTCGCCAGCGGTGGTCCGGTGACCCCGCGTGAACTGCGACGGCTGACGGAGTCGATCGTGGTGCCCTACGTGGCCGTCAGCCTGCTGCACACACTTCAGACGTGGTACATGCACGGCGACGTGCACATCTGGCTGCTCCAGCCGGCCTGGGCGATGTGGTTTTTGCTGTCGCTCATCTTCTGGCGGCTGGTGCTGCCCTACGTGGTGATCCTGCGTCACCCGTTGCTCCTGGCCTGTGTGGTGGCGCTGCTGGTGGGCTACATCGCGGACTTCGGCCAGGACTACTCCGCCTCGCGGACGGTGACCTACTTCCCCTTCTTCATCCTGGGGTGGATGATCCGGCAGGGCTTCCTCCGGGACGTCCTGGACGCGCGCTGGAGCCGGTGGCCCGCGGTGGCGGTGCTGGTCCTCACCTTCGGGGCGGGCTGGGGGCTCCGGGACAAGGTGGCGAGGGGCTGGCTCGGGATGGCGGTCCCCTATGCGCAGAACGACCTGCCGGTCGACCTGATGTGGGGCTGGGCGGTCCGCGCCGCGGTCCTGCTGGCTGCCATGGTCATCGGGCTCAGTCTCATCCGGCTCGTGCCGCGCGGGAGGATCCCGGTGGTCTCCTACCTCGGATCGGGCGGCCTGTACATCTACCTCTTCCACCCCCTCTTGATCCGGGCCATGCGCCGCAGCATCGGGACGGACTGGGTCGGCCCCTGGCACGAGCAACTGGCCCTGGTCGTGATGGCCGTGCTGGCGACGGCGCTGCTGGCGTCCAAGCCCGTGCGCTGGCTGACCAGGCCGCTGATCCAGCCCAGGCTGGCGTGGCTGTTCACCGCGGAGGCGCGTGCGACCGGTGCGGCCAGGGCCCCCGAACAGGCGACGACCATGGTGGGGCCGCGCGAGCCCGTTCCCGGCGGGGCGCTGGTCCATTCCGGCGGCGGGGCGGGAGAGGCCGGCCGCTAGCCGGACGGCCGATGTGCGCCGGGCCCGGCGGCACCGGGTCTTCGTTGCCGCGTGCGACAAGGAACTTCAGCAGACCGTCCACGCCGATCCCGTCGCGCGGCCCGGCGCTTCCGTCCCCGCCCCGCGTTGCAGGGGGATGTGCCGCCCGAGTCCGGCGAGGTGGGGAATCCGCAGGTCACGCCGACGGTTCCTCGACCTCGCTCCTGAACCGGTGATGGCCCGCCCGGTCGCCGTACTCCGGTGCCGTCGACGCGCAGGCGCCGGATTCGCCGTCGGCGTCCGGATCCCGGTGCGGGCCGCCCGCTGATTTCTTGCGTGCACACAGGCATAGCGGGCGGCCACCGCGGACGTCATCAAGGACAGCAAGCCCGCCGAGGAAGATCTCAGAGCAACTAGAGAAGGTGGCGATGGATGCCGAGGGCCAGGAAAACTTCAGGGATTTCGTGGAGAGCAGGTCGTCCGCGCTGCTGAAGACCGCCGTCCTGCTCAGCGGCGGTGACCGGCACGCGGCCGAGGACCTGCTGCAGAACGCGCTGATCAAGGCCGCGGGACGCTGGCACCGCATCGAGGAACCCGAGGCGTACGTACGGCAGGTCCTCTACCGGCAGCAGGTGAGCCGCTGGCGGCTGAAGTGGCCGCGGCGCGAACTGAGCGTGGCCGAGCCGCTGGAGAGCGCCGTGCTCCATGGCGCCGACGACGGGCCCGGCGCGGCCGATCTGCGCATCGTCATGCGTGCCGCACTGGCCCGGCTCACCGCCCGTCAGCGCACCGTCCTGGTCCTGCGGTACTTCGAGGACCTTCCCGAGGCCGAGGTCGCCGGTCTGCTGGGCTGCTCGGTCGGTACGGTGCGGTCCACCACACACCGCTCCCTGGCCCGGCTGCGGGGCCTGGCCCCCGAACTGGCCGCACTCGGCTCCGCGGACGCCGAGCAGCAGTCGTCCCGTGACTTCTCGCCTGTGGAGGTGCGTCCGTGAACGTCGATGAGCTGGTGCGCGACTCGCTGCGCGAACAGGCCGCCGAACAGCCTGCGCTGGGGCCGGGCTTCGCCGAGCGGGTGCTGGCGGTCCGACGGCGTCGTCGGAAGCGGGCGCTGGCGTCCGTCGCAGCGGCCACCGCCGCCGTGGTCGCCTTCGCGGTGGGCGTCCCGCTCCTGGACGCCGGCAAGCACGACGCGCGCCTCGCGAACGTCTCCGCCCACCCGGACCAGACGCCGCCGCGCGACATGATCGCGGCGGGGGACGTCGCAATGGCCGCGTACTACACCTGGGACACCGCCAAGCAGGCCGACGGCCGTGAATTCGCCGTCCGCACCTACCGGCTCCTGGACCCGAAGACCGGCAGGTACGTGAAGACGACCAAGTGGGCCCGTGTCGCCGTCGCCCCAGGCATGCGGACCGCCGCCGTCCTGGAAAGGAACCTGCCCGCCAAGCGGGTCGGCCTGCTCAACATGCTCACCGGCGAGGTCGAGCGCTGGATCCCGGTCGACCACGGCGTCGCGAGCGTCGAGTTCTCGCCCGACGGCAGCAAGCTCGTCGCGACGACGTACAGCAAGAACCCCGACCTGGTGCTGCACAAGGTGCGCCGTGACGTCAACGGCGACGGCCACAGGGACTGGATTCGGCAAGACGACTCCCAGGAGGGCCACACCGGCTTCTACGTCATGGACGTGGCCTCCGGTAAGGGATCCTGGAGCAAGACCACCGTCGTCGACGCGCTCGGCACCCAGGACTTCTCCTTCAGCAGTGACGGCAAGCTGCTCTACTCCGGAACCACTTCGTCTCCTTTCCGGCAGTTCTACGACTTCGCGGGCAAGCAGGTCGCCGCGCCCGCGAACGACGCCTACATCCGGCGCAATGCGGCGGGGCTGTCCCCGGACGGCAAGTTCGTCGCGGACATTTACGTGGGCCCCCGCCCCGACAAGCAGGCCCGCTCCGCGCTCCGCGATCCCCTCACCGGCAAGATGGTCACCATGGTGCGCGGGTACCGGTTGCTCGCCTGGATCGACAGCAAGCGGCTGATCGCCTGGGACTACACATATGGCTCGAAGGATGTCCGTTTCGGGCTCGCGCTCGTCACGATCGGCAGCGACGAGGTCGTACCGCTGAGCGGTTTCAGCAAGGGGAGCGACAGTACGCTGGCCGTGGACTGGACGCCGGTCTTCGCCGAACGCTGATGAGGCGGCCCGCCGGCCGCTCGCTTCCGCCATGCCGCCTGCCTCCGGGACGTCGCGTCGTGCTGCCAAGATGGCGCGGACGCGTCGGAAATCAGGGGTGGGCATGGAGAACTGGGACTTCCGCGAGTGGCAAGCAGCCCTGGCCGCCCTCGACCCAAGGGCGGCGGCCCTGGTCGGCCTTGCGGCGGCCGAGCGCATGGCGGGGTGCCTGGGCGACGAGCGCTTCCGTCGCCACGGTGCCTCGGCGGCCGAGGTGGCGCGGGACCTGCTGCAGGAGTGCTGGTCTGGCGCCGTGGGTGGGGAGGGATCTGCGACGGCCCGGATACGGGACCTGGCCGGCCGGTTGGCCGGCCACTCCGCGGAGTACCAGACCCTCTCGATGACCGAGCTGTTCCACTCGTACGGGCCGTTCGCCGCCGACACGGACGAGGATCCCGACGACGAGGCCCCCGACCTGGACGAGTTCCTGGAGGAGGCGGAACCCGAGGGTGCGGTGATGATGCATATGGACGCGCTCACGGCGATAGCGGAGGCGGCTGCGGCCTGTGCCGCAGGCCCCTGGGACGGAGCCCTCCGGTGCCTCCAGGTCGCCGCCATGGCCGCGGACCAGCACGATCCCCGGCTGCCGGGACCGGGCGCCGAGACGCGGCGCCAGGCGGAGGACCTGGCGTTGGTCCGGGCGACGGAAGGCGCCGGGGCCTGGCCGCGGCACCTGGTGACGGAGCTCCGGACCCGCGCCCAGGCGGAGGCGGCGGGATGGCGACGGGCCACCGAGCGACTCGGCCTCCTTCACGCCTGAATCCGGAGCCTCGCCGCCTCCGCCCACCGGCCGGGCGATGGCGTCCTCGCTAGGCGCCCAGCAGTCGCGAGAGCTCCATCCCGGCCTCCTCGTACCCCGCGTCGGCGATCCGCTGCAGTTCGCGCAGGTCGCCCGCGGCGGCGGCGCGGCGGGTCAGCAGGAATCCCGCGTGCGGGGACCCCTCGTCCAGCAGTTTGCTCAGCTCCTCGATGTCCCCGGCGGCGTCGGCGAGGTCGGCCAGCCGGTCCAGGGCGCTCTCGTTCCCGGCGTCCGCCAGCTCGCGCAGGGTCTCGCGGTCGAAGTTCGTGTTCACCATGGCGCCAGGGTGCAACCCTGCCCCTGGGGCAGGGTCAAGTGCCACGATTGCGGGGTGATCACCATCGGTCAGCTCGCGGCGTACGTCGGAGTGTCGATCAAGACCATCCGCGTCTACCACGCCAAGGGGCTGCTTCCCGAGCCCGGCCGCGACGCCTCTGGCTACCGGCGCTACGGGGCGGACGACGTCGTCGCCCTCATCAAGATCCGGACGCTCGCCGAAGCCGGCGTCCCCCTGGCCCGCATCCAGGAACTGAGGGCGGCCGGCGAGGAGGAGTTCCGCCGGGCGCTCCACGGCATCGACGGCCGACTGGCCGAGCGGATCCGCGGACTGCAGGCCACCCGGGCGCGCCTGCGCGAGCTCGCCTCCGGGGAGGCGACGCTGCTGCCCGCCCGGGTCCGGGCGCATCTGGAGGACCTGCGGCGCTGGGGATTCACCCCCCGGTGGGCGGACCTCCAGCGGGACCTGTGGATCCTCGTCTTCGCCACCCACCCGGACCAGGCGGGGGCCCTCTTCCAGGACCAGGACGAGATGCTGTCCGAGCCCGCGCTGCGGCAGCTCTTCCTGCGGTACGACCATGCGTACGGCCTCGATCCCGGCGACCCCCGCCTCGACGACCTGGCGCAGCGGATCGTCGAGGCGACCCGGAGCCGCTACGGATCGAGCGCGCCCCCTGAAGTGGACATGGCCTCGGACATCCCCGCCCTCATCCAGAGCACGGTCAACGCCGCCTCCCCGGCCTGGCGGCGGCTGGACTCGCTGATCCGGGCGGGGCTCGGCGCGGCGCCGTGAGCCGCTCGAATGGCCCGGCGTCCCTGCGCGTCGGGATGGGGGCGGTGGCTGTAGGACCGCGGAGGGGTGCCCGCCCGCGCGGGTCGGGCACCCCTGGGGGTCAGCGGACGGTGACCTGGGTCGTGCCCGTGACGCCGCCGCTGGTCACCGTGATGGTCGCGGTGCCGGAGCGGTGGGCGGTCAGGGCGCCGGTGGACGGGTCCACCGAGGCGACCTTGGGGTCGCCCGACGTCCAGACGTGGGACGCGGGGTCCGCGATCGGGATGGTGAGCGGTGCGATGTTGTCGCCGGCGATCTGGTCGCCGGTCGCGGTCAGGGTGACGCGGTCGCCGCGGGCGATCGGGTCCGTGGGGCCCGTGACCTCGATCGAGGCCAGCGCGGGCTCGACGGTGTACTGCAGGTTGCCGTCGTCACCGATCCGGACGAGGCCGAAGTGGTAGATGCCGCCCTGGTCGGCCGGGGCGTAGGCCGGCATGCCGAGGTCCGCGAAGGTGAACTGCGGGATGCCGCCCTCGTCGGTGGTCACGCTCCGGCCCTCGGGGTCGAGGATCTGCTCGGCGAAGCCGCGGGCGTGCCCGTACATCATGATCACGTGCTGCTTGGGGTGCGTCTGCTGGTAGCGCTGCACCAGCCGCAGGTACATCCGCGCCTCCCAGCGGTCGGTGAACTGGCTGTTCGCGGCCGGATGCGGGTCGTACGCGGGCATGTGGGTGATGACCAGCACGTCCTTGGCGGTGGTGTCCGTCAGTTGCTGGACGAGCCACGGGTACTGCACGCCTTCGGGGTTCTGGAACGGGTCCGAGGACTGCAGGCTGCCGTGCGAGTTGTCGGTGACGATCATCCGCGCGGCGCCCTGGCCGTACGCGTAGTGGGTCTCACCGAAGGTGTCGCTGAAGTTGCCGTTCTCGGAGTCGGCGCCCTGGGTGATCTCGTGGTTGCCGACGATGTCGCGCTCGGGGATGCCGAGGGCGTCCATCTTGGACTTCGCGTACTGCAGGTCCGCCAGCTTGCCGTCGTCGGGCATGTCGCCGAGGAACTGGGCGGAGTCCGGGCGTGCCTGCGGGGTCAAGGTGGGCAGCCGCTCGGCTATGGAGTCCATCACGTTGCTGCTGACCGAACCCGGGTCGCTCGCGAGCATGTGCGCGTCGTCACCGGTGAGGATCGTGGTGCCGCGCTTGGCGAAGTCGGCGGAGTCCTCCTCGAAGGACAGCCACTTCGGGTTCTGCGGGATCGCGCGGTACTCGGGCACCGTGACCGGACGCGGCGAGTACAGGGCCTGCAGGCCCGCGACGTTGAGCGAACCGCTGTAGGCCGTGCTGGGGCTGATCGCCAGGAAGTCGATGAAGCTGATCGTCAGCGGGAACTGCATGCCCGCCGGCAGCTGCGCGACCGCCAGGTGCCAGTCCTTCCACGTCACGAACGTCGGGTACAGCGTGGTCGAGGTGCCGTTGACGCCGATGTACTTCTCGGCGAGCTCGATGCCGTTGCCGTCACCCTTGATCCACACGCCGATGGCGGTGGGGACCTGGCCGTTGGCGGTGTCGGTCTTCAGGGTGACCTTCGGTGAGAGCACCAGCTGCTTGACACCGGAGCCGGCCGGCATCGAGTAGTCGAGCCGCAGGGACCCCGCCTCGGTGGAGCCCGGCGGGACGACGCCGGGGTCGGCGGTCAGGGTGGCGGGGTTGCCGGTGGTGTTGTTGCTGAGCCGCCACACGTCCAGGCTGGTGATCGGGTCGATGACCTTGCTGACCCGGCCCACGGCGACCGACGTGGTCGCGGTGGTGCCCGCGACCTGGGCGCTGACCTCGGCCAGACCGCCGTCGTCGGTGCTCGCCGTGAACAGGCCGTGCGCGTCGACGGTGCCCAGGTTCTCCGGGGTGACCTTCCATGTGGCCGCCTCGGCGGGGATCTGCACCGCGCCGCCGTCCTTGACGGTGCCGGACAGGGCGAGCTGCTGGGTGGCGCCGTTGTCCAGGTCGGCCTTGTCGGGCGAGACCGTGAGGGTCGAGAGCTTGCCGACGACCTCGAGCTTCTCCGAGGTGGAGGCGCGGCCGTTCGAGGCGATGATCCGGCCCGAGCCCGTGCGGTGCGGGGTGAGCTTGCCGTCCTCGTACGAGGCCAGCGACGCGGGCACGACGCGGACGTGGACCTGGCCGGCCGCCGGGTTCGCGAGCCGGTCGACGGAGTGCACCGGGAGCGGGACCGTGCCGCCGGCGACGGTGGTGACCTGCTCGCCGCCGTTCACCACGACCTTGACGGCCGGGCCTGCCTCCTCGGCGGTGGAGTAGAAGAAGATGCCGTTGGCGACCGGACGCTCCGTGTTGCCGGGCTGGTCGGAGGGCTTGTTGACGATCTCGGCCCGGTCGGCGCCGGGGGCGCGGCTGACCATGCCGGTGGAGCCGCCGCCGTCGAAGAGCATGGCGTCGTAGGCGCCGTGGGCGACCATGTAGCCGGCGGCCTGGTCACGGGTCACGCCGAAGGCGGTGGTGGCGCCGCCCTGGCCGTCGACGGCGATGACGATGGCGTGCTTGCCGTCCTTGGTGACGCCGACCGCGGTCTCCGGGTTGGCGCCGCTCGGCGGGGTGCCGGTCGGGTCCTTGTAGACCTGGCCGTCCTTCACCAGCGTGTCGACGCCGCTGATCAGCTGGGTGACATCGTTGTCAGGTGAGAGTCGGGTGGCGATGCCCACCGTGTCGCCCGCGTGCAGGGTGTCGGTCAGCCACTGCCCGCCGTCGCCGGCGCCGAGCAGACCGAGCCGGCCGTCGGCGAGGCGCGGCACGGTGGTGACGCCGGTCCGCACGTCGTCGACGACGAAGCCGCCGTCGGTGACGTGGCCGAGCACCAGGGTGGAGGCCTTGGGCAGGCCGGGGGTCTCGCCGAGGTCGGGGGTGACCTCGGTGATGCCGCCGGACGTCACGTCGTTCACCGTGTTCACCGAGGTGAGCGCACGGGTCGCGGAGCCGGCGGTGATCGTCCCGGAGAAGGTCTCCGGGCCCATGACCATGGTGCCGTCGGGCTTGACGCCCAACTGGGAGGCGAAGCCCGGCTTGGGGCTCTTCAGCAGGCGCCCGTCGGTCATGATGCCGCCGAGCGGACGGCCGCTGGCGTGGATCTCGAAGTAGTCGCCGTTGACGCCCGCCACCGCGTGGGTGCGGTGCGCCATCGACGACGGCGTCTCGTCGGCCGGGTTGGTGATGGTGCCACCGGCCTGGACCATGCCGACCCGGAGGTTCGGGTCGCCGAGGTCGGCGGAGAGCACCTGGACGTGCTGGCGGCCGCCGACGGTGTCGTAGGTCTCGCTGTAGTGCTGCAGACCGCGCGTAACCGTCTCGGCGGGGGCCCGGGTGTGGTCCACCACGAGCGGCCAGTTCTGCGGAGTCTCCGGCAACCAGTCACGGTCGGGCGCGTGGCCCTGGAGGGCCTCCTCGCCCGCCGGTGCCGAGGCGGTGGCCACGGCCCCGCCCACGGCGCCGGTCAGTGCCAGCGCCAGCGCGGTGACAACGGCGGTCCGGCGTGCGCCGGTCCCCGGGGTCCTCTTCCCGCGAAGTGTCATGGAGTGTTCCTTATGGGTGATGTGCCGGCTGGTCGCCGGCCCCCGTCCACCCGACACCCGTTCGGCGACGCCCAGGTTTCCGGGTGTGGATCGGCGGGTGACCCGCAGGGGGTGCGGGGTTATGGATTCGGTCAAGTCGTCGCCGCTGAAGGGGTTCCGCCGGCCGCACCGCGCCGCTGCCGTGCCTGCGCGGACGTGCGGAACGCCCCGGCCGATGCTCGGCCGGGGCGTTGCGTGGGTCCCTCGGGTCAGGTGCGGGCGCCCGTCACCAGGGGGCGGGGCCCGCACCTGACCCGAGGGACCCACGCAACGA